>DATFLA010000159.1:0-3105 GCA_035268305.1 Bacteroidales bacterium
CACCCCTTGCCGATTCATATGGCCGGGTCTCTCTTCTTATTCTCTGCAGGTAATCAGCCGCCACAAATCCTTTCCATGCATTAAGCCTGAATTTGCCCGAGTGGTTGCCTGCTATGTCTTTATATGATGTTTCATTTGACGGAGTCACAAGTTCCGCTTCACTGAATCCGAGCCTGTCGAAAAGGATTCTGTGAAACTGGTTATACTGTCCGAAGCGGCAAGGACCATTATGGTCGGGCATAAAGAAGCTCATGCCGGCAGGATCGGCTCCGGGTTCCATTAGTTTTTTAAGGAAGCTCCCTGTTGTGCATATCATTGGAAAGCACTCCTTTGATGTGGTGTATTTTCTTCCAAGTACAAGATCTTCTTCAGTCTGCTTTGGGAGCACCTCAGATCGTATCCCGCAGCTACGGGCCGCGGCTGCTATCATGTAAGCAGAATCGTTCATGTATGGAAAATAAAGGATCCTTGATCTGTCGGGGGAAGCCTGACCCGGCCTTGGCCTGAGTATATTTGTATCCTTCCTCCCGTTTATTGCGTATCCCTTCAGGCTGTCGAGAAAAGCTTCTATTCTGGTAACCATACCTGCATCCGCTGAATGTTCATCAATCTCGAGATGCAGGAAGGGTTTATCCTTAAACTCTTCGCTGACATAGTGCCAGAGAAATGAATCGGGTCCGCACCTGAAGTTACTTATGTAAACGGCAAATATGTCCTTCCTCTCTGCTACAAGCTGCGATGCAGCAATGATCTTCTGCCCGTTGGGCCAGTACATATTCCTGTAATGACCAAAGATATTGTATTCAGAAAGATCGAGCATATCAACAGGAATGGGCATAACATTTTGGTTGATAAGCTTTTCTGTAAGACCCAGGTTGAGATACGGGTCGCTGCTGTTATATGGTCTGCCAAGTAACACAACAGGACGGCAGTCATGAGGAATGGATTTCAGCATATTTTTTCCGTAATCAACAAGCCTTTTTTCAAAAGCGGCCTGTTTCTTATCTGCAGCGGCTATGGCTCTTTTAATGTCTTCTCTGCGTATTCCGAATTTACCATTGAAATACTTTGTAAGTTCAACGGTAAGAGCTGATGAGAAGTACCTGAAGTGAAGAGTTGGTATCAACAGCCTTGATTCATCAAATCTTCCCCGAAGTGTGGCTTTGATCATGAAAGGATAGGTTTGTATCCACGGGCAATTGCAGTTACTGGTAGTGTTTCCTTCTTTTTCTTTGCCGTTAACAATAAAAGGAAGAAAAATAAAATCGACATTCCTGTTTATCAGATCATCCACATGACCATGCATCAGTTCCACCGGTAGACATGTCTCCGCTGCAACTGTCTCAAGCGATTTAGTCACCAGGGTCTTATCCGATTCACGTGAGAGAACAACTGTGAAACCAAGCATCTCAAAGAAAGTACGCCAGAAAGGGAACTGCTGGTAAAAGACCATCAATGCCCTGGGAATACCAATTGTTGTTGACCTGTATGATTCTTTTGCCTCATAGCCATCCAAAAGCATTTCTGTTCTTCTGGCAAACAGGTCGGGGATATCTGTACGTTTCTTCTTCCTGTAGTCAGTTTCGTATTTCTCACATCTGCCGCCGTAAAAAAGTGAACCTACCTCTCCGCTTATTTTTACCCTGCTTATTTCACAATGATTGGTACAGCCTTTACATGTAAACCTGCTTACATTATAAGATGCATTCCTGATACCAAAACCCTTGAAACGTGTTTTTTGTCTGTCTTTCATCATTTTACGGGCAAGAATAGCAGCGCCTATCGCTCCCGTGACATCAAAATGGGGTGGTATGATTATTTTTTTACCCAGTACCTGTTCAAAAGCCGCTACCACAGCTTTATTATTTGTTACGCCACCCTGGAAAAATACCCTTTCGCCTATTTTCCTGTCGCCCACAACTTTCTGGAGGTAATTATAAACTATGGAATATGCCAGTCCTCCTATAAGGTTATTACTCTTGGCGCCTTTATGCATGAAAGAGTTAAGGTCCGATTCCATGAAAACAGTACAGCGGTCGCCCATCCTTACAGGATCGGCTGCCTGAAGAGCCAGCCTGCCAAATTCTCCTTCAATATTGATATTCAGCTTTTCAGCCTGTTCTTCAAGGAAAGAGCCTGTGCCTGCCGCACATACTTTGTTCATCTCGAAATCAGTCACAACTCCGTTCTCTATACTGATATATTTGGAATCCTGTCCGCCAATCTCAAAGATCGTATCAACAGTCGGGTCATAGTCGATTGCCGCAGTTGCCTGGGCGGTTATCTCATTAATTACAGTATCAGCTCCTATGAAATCGCCTGTAAGATAACGTCCTGAACCCGTTGTACCGGCCCCTGCCACAACAATAGTGTCTCCTGTCTCTTCATAGATCTCAGTGAGTCCTTTTTTTATAGCCTCAAGGGGTTTTCCTGCCGTGGGTAGATACCGCCTTGCTATGATCCTGTGTTTACTGTCAATAAGAACAACATTAGTACTCAGCGATCCTATGTCAAGACCGAGATATACAGGAACTTTCTCCGTGCCGTTTTTTCCTGTGAAGATATTTTTATTATAAACTGCACACGACTCTTTTAAACCTGGCAGACTGGCAAAAGATGAAGCCGACTGAGAAAGGTAATTATCCAGATCACTCAGTCCTCTGAACGAATTAATCTCCTTACTGTTTTTCCTTGAATAATAAATTGCTCCGATGGCACCCATGGAAGCATGGTACGGAGATATGATCAATTCGCCGTCTTTAAGGTCAAGTGTTTCCCTGAATGCCCTTATCATACCGGCATTGGCTGCGACACCTCCTGAGAATAAGACAGGTTTGTTGATTTCCTTGCTTCTTGCCACTGTACTTTTAAAATTTCTTGCAAGGGCAAAACAGAGTCCTGCCACAATATCATGAACAGGTGTAGCAATTTGCTGGTGATGGATCATATCGCTTTTTGCAAAGACACTGCAACGTCCTGCAATCCTTGGCGGGTTGACCGACTTAAGAGCCATTTTACCAAATTCATTCTCGATTGCCACACCTATCCTTTTTGCCTGCTGGTCGAGAAATGAACCCGTCCCGGCAGCGCATATACTGTTCATTT
>DATFLA010000160.1:0-5629 GCA_035268305.1 Bacteroidales bacterium
CAGAGATGAACTGGCACGACTCCGGAACAAGAAACTTGGTTTTGTCTTCCAGGCATATAACCTCCTGCCAAGGACGACAGCTCTGGAGAATGTTGAACTTCCGCTTTTCTATAACGGGAAGATAAAATCGAAGGAGAGGAAAGACCGTGCTATAAGAGCCCTGGAAGCCGTTGGTCTGGCCGATCGAATGGATCATATGCCAAATCAGTTGTCAGGTGGCCAGCAGCAAAGGGTGGCCATTGCCAGGTCGCTTGTAAATGATCCGGTGCTTATTCTGGCAGATGAACCTACTGGAAACCTGGATACAAGAACATCTTTTGAAATAATGGAACTGTTCCAGGACCTGAATGAGAAAGGCAGAACGATAGTATATGTGACTCACGAGCCCGATATCGCAAAGTTTGCCACCCGTAATATTATTTTCAGGGATGGAAAGATACAGCGAGAATACAATGTCACCGACAGACTTTTTGCCAGGGATGTATTGAAAAACATGCCTGTGGAAGAAGAAGAAATTGAGGAATTTGACGAGAAAAATTAAATCTTTCTGAAATGAACTATTCAAATTTATTCAGGATTGCAATAAGAGCGCTGATGAGAAACAGGCTAAGGGCCTTTCTCACCATGCTTGGAATAATAATAGGTGTTGGTTCTGTAATAGCCATGCTTGCAATAGGAGAAGGATCAAAGCAAAGTATGAGGACACAGATGTCATCGATGGGAACCAATATGGTTATGGTAATGCCAAATTTCCAGCGTAGAGGAGGGGTCAGCTTAGGAGCATCCAATTCCACTGTGCTTAAATACAGTGACGTAGTCGCTCTCAGGAACGATGGTGATGATCTTGCTGCCGTGTCACCGGAAGTAAGAGCAAGCGGACAGGTTATCTACGGAAACCAGAATACACAGACAACTATATACGGAGTGAGCCCTGAGTACCTGGGTATCAGGAAACTTGTAATAAAAAGCGGAAGGATATTTAATGCCAACGAAGTAAAAAGTATGGCTAAGGTATGTATCCTCGGACAGACAGTTGTGGAAAACCTTTTTGGTGCCGGAGCCGATCCGGTGGGCCTTTCCATCAGGATTAAAAATTTGCCTTTTACCATAATAGGCACACTGGAGGACAAGGGGGAAACAGGTATGGGACAGGACCAGGATGACCTTATTCTTGCCCCTTACACAACAGTGCAGAGAAGACTGGCAGCAATAGATTATTTAAATGGGATAAACGCGTCGGCAGTAAGCGAGGAAAAGAGTGCCGATGCCATGAAAGAAGTGGAGGAGACGCTACGGCGGACACATAAACTGAAAGATTCTGAAGAGAATGATTTCAGGGTAATGTCGCAGTCCGAACTTATCCAGACAGTGTCGTCTATATCAGATATAATGACAATACTTCTTGGTGCTATTGCAGGAATATCCCTGCTTGTAGGAGGTATTGGAATAATGAACATAATGTTTGTTTCTGTCACTGAAAGAACCCGGGAAATAGGACTCAGGATGTCAATCGGCGGCAGGGGAAAAGATATTCTTAAACAGTTTCTTGTTGAATCAATGTTACTGAGTATTCTTGGAGGAGCCCTTGGGGTGATATTTGGTTATTTGATAGCTGAACTGGCCGGATCACTAATGAGTATCAGTGCTTTGATTACTACCCAGTCGGTAGTGCTTTCATTCGTGGTTTGTTTTGTAATAGGGGTTTTCTTCGGGTGGTATCCGGCCAGGAAAGCATCAAATCTTAATCCTATTGACGCTTTGCGGTATGAATAGTCATATCGAATTGTTAACTTTGAGATCATTGGTACAGATTTATTAAAGCGGGCGTTTTAATCAACAGAAGAGTAAAGTCAGATGAAAAAGAATTTTTTCCAGGGCAAAGTTATCCAGGTATTGCTTCATGTCATTGCATGGGTCATTCTCCTGGGACTGCCTCTCTACTTTATAAAAAGATGGGATGTCGGGAAAGATTTCATCTGGCTTTACTATATAAACATAACAATCAACGGTATAATATTCTATATCAACTATCTGATATTAACTCCGAAGTATTTCTTTGCAAGCAGGAAATATCGTTATTTCATCTCGGTATTTTTGCTGTTACTTATAATGTACTTTGTATCAGACTCATCCAACAGGCTGATTTTCGAGGAATTTCCTCATCACCAGGCAATGGAAAGGACCAATACCGGTGAAATCAAAAGAACCCAGAGTCCTCCCAAGCCGGGGCCTTTTTTGGCGAGGACTCCCTTCAGGCAGATACACATGGTTAATTACAGCTTTACCGCAGCTTTCCTGATTGTCTTTTCTCTTGGTCTGAGAGTGCTGGAACGTCATGCACAGACAGAGAAATCGCAGAAAGAGCTTGAAAAGGAAAAACTTAATTCCGAACTGGCTTTCCTGAAGAACCAGATAAGCCCTCATTTCTTTTTTAACACACTAAATAATATATATTCGCTGATCAGTATCAATGAAGAGGACTCCAAGAATGCTGTTCTGAAGCTTAGTAAATTAATGAGGTACCTCCTTTATGAGTCGGAACACGGGAATACAAAGCTTAGTAATGAGATTGCTTTCCTGAACCATTACATTGATCTTATGAAGCTGAGAATGAGCGATAAAATAAGCCTCTCCGTTTCATTCCCCGATGAATATGAAGATATAAGTATTCCACCTCTTCTTTTTATTCCATTTATTGAAAATGCTTTCAAACACGGGATAAGCTACAGGGAGAAGTCTTTTATAGAGATCAGCATGACAACAACTAAGGATACATTATCTTTCAGGTGTGTCAACAGTAATATAGGCAATGGAGACAGTGTTGAATCGGATCATACCGGAATTGGCCTTGAAAATGTGAGTAAGAGGCTGAAACTCCTGTTCCCTGGTAAACATGAACTTAAAATTAGTGATTCGGATAAGATATTTAAAGTTCTTCTTGACATTAAACTGAGCTAAATGATCTCTGTTGTTGCAATAGACGATGAACCACTGGCTTTGCAGCTGGTAGCAGGGTATATTGGAAAAACCCCGGAACTCAGTCTTGCCGGAAAGTTCGATAATCCAGTGGATGCTGCCGAATTTATCCGGGAAAACAAGGTTGACCTTATCTTCGTTGATATACAAATGCCAGATCTGTCGGGCATTGAATTTACCCGTCTTCTTGAAAAAGGGCCCAAAGTTATTTTTACAACAGCATATGAAAAATATGCCCTTGAAGGATATAAGCTTGAGATTGTTGATTACCTCCTGAAACCTTTTAGTTACGAGGAGTTCCTGGCTGCTGTTCTTAAAGCAAGAAACCTGATTTCGCTGGAACAAAAGGCAGCAACACAGGTTGAAGCAAATAACGAATTCCTGTTTCTTAAATCTGATTATAAGATAAAACGTATCAATTTTGATGATATCCTGTATATTGAAGGTCTGAAGGATTATGTGAAGGTCTTTACAAGGTCGCACCCAAAACCCGTACTATCGCTTACTTCACTTAAACTTCTGGAAGCAAAGCTTCCCGCTTCAAAATTTATGAGGGTCCACCGGTCTTATATTGTTAACCTGGGGAAAATTGATACAATAGAAAGAAGCCGTATCGTTTTTGATAAAACTTATATACCTGTCAGCGACCAGTATAAGGAAAAATTCCAGGAATATCTCGATAAGAATTTTCTGTAAAAAAGATATTTTTATTTGCATTTTATATTCTTATACTTACATTTGTAAACCGAACAAGAGATAAAAATGAATAAAGTATATACAAGTTGGTGCTGGTGGCATAATATTCCTGACAAGATATTGTGAGACTGACTCCTTTGTATATAATAATGATATAACCCAACGGCCTGTCGTACTCACGACAGGCCGTTTTGATTTTATGAGATTACCAAATGTTTGACATTTAATTATTCGGAAAATGGCAGAATATAAATTTACAACAAGGTCGAGAAAGCTTCTTGCTGATATTATTACACCGGTCAGCATTTATCTGAGGTTCAGAGATATATATCCTAAATCACTTTTGCTGGAAAGCTCTGATTATCACGGTAATGAGAATAGCTATTCTTTTATCTGCATGAAACCGGCAGCCGGTTTTGAAGCTGATAAGGGGCTGATAAAGGAGACATATCCCGATGGATCTGTTATTGATACATCTATTGAGGATTTAACCACATTCAGCAGCCGTCTTTCATCATTTATAAGTTCCTTTAAACAGGAAGAAACAGGAGATGATATTCCTGTGAACGGTCTCTTTGGATATATTGCATATGATGCCGTAAGGTATTTTGAGAAAATCAGCTTTAAAGGGGGAGATGACTTTTCACATAAGATACCTGATGTAAAGTACTACCTGTACAGGTACATAATTGCTATAAATCATTTTCAGAACACCCTTCAGATAATAGAAAATAATTTTGGTGATGAAGATAGTGAGATTGACCGTATTGAGGCACTTCTTAACAGCCGCAACCTGGCATTCTATTCATTCAGGACAGAAGGAAGCGAGACAGGTAACATCACCGATGAGCAGTTTAAGGAGATGGTAAGCAGGGGAAAGAGACACTGTTACCTGGGCGATGTTTTCCAGGTAGTCCTTTCAAGGCAGTTCTCAAGGAAATTCAGCGGAGACGAATTCAATGTATACAGGGCATTGCGATCGATCAATCCTTCACCTTACCTGTTTTATTTTGATTATGGAAATTACAAGATATTCGGTTCTTCACCGGAGGCTCATCTTAAGATAAACGGAGGCAAAGCCTCCATCAACCCTATCGCAGGGACTTTCAGACGCACAGGAAATGATGAGAATGACAAGCTTCTTGCTCAGCAGCTTTCAGCCGACCTTAAGGAGAATGCCGAGCATGTGATGCTTGTCGACCTGGCAAGAAATGATCTCAGCAGGCATGCCACCGATGTGAAGGTGGAGAACTATCGCGAAGTGCAGTTCTATTCACATGTGATACATCTTGTTTCTGCCGTGTCAGGTAAAATGAAGGAATCAGCTACGATGGCGGACCTGATAACTTCCACCTTCCCCGCAGGTACCCTTTCCGGTGCTCCCAAGTATATGGCTATGAAGATAATTGATGGATGTGAGAACCAGCGTCGCGGATACTACGGTGGGGCAATAGGATTTATAGATCTGCGGGGAAGATTTAATCATGCAATTATGATCAGGACCTTCCTGAGTATGGCAAATACTCTTTATTATCAGGCCGGGGCAGGTGTGGTGGCAGTATCGGAGGAGGATAACGAACTGCAGGAGGTTAATAACAAGCTGGGTGCTCTCAGGAAAGCTGTTGAGATGGCGGAGGAGATAATTTAACATGTATGGAACAGATGAAGAAAATACTGGTCATTGATAATTATGATTCATTCACATACAACCTCGTACATTACCTCGAGAAACTGACAGGATTTACTCCGGCGGTTTTCAGGAATGATGAAATAACACTTATGGAGGCCGGTGAATATGACAGGATACTTTTATCCCCCGGTCCGGGTGTGCCCGCTGACGCAGGAATTTGTATCGACCTTATCAGGAAATATTCACAAACGAAAAGTATTCTGGGTATCTGCCTGGGTCACCAGGCCATAGGGGAGGCTTTCGGAGGCAGGCTTATTAATCTCAGCA
>DATFLA010000161.1:0-16014 GCA_035268305.1 Bacteroidales bacterium
AGTCGATTTGACACGTCCGTCGCCGCCAACATTATCGACAAATGCAACACCAGGGAAGACAGCATGGCATTTGTTATAGATATTATCAGTTATGAACCTGCTCGCATCAAAAACAGTAATGTTCTCCTGTGAGATACCTGCTTCATTTACAAGGCTTTTTATCAATGATAAAACTAGCTGAGGAGTAGCATTAATTTCAGGTGAGTCTTTATGGCTGTAGGTATTATTTTCGTTTATTTTAACAGCAACCTTTTCGCCTTCCCTGTAAGGTTGATCCCCCTTTTTGTGATCAGAGTTGAACTTACGGAAGAGATCATCCCATGCTTCCTTCTCATTATCTTTGCCTGTAAGGGCCGTCAGGGATTCCTTAAACATTTTATCTGTTTCAGTCTGTAAAAGGACAGTATCATCCCACCAGTCACAGGTTTTACAGTTCCATGAGGTTACCTCAGGATCGTGAACCCACACAACTCTGCCGGGGAAGATCCCCTTACCCATGCCAACAGGCTGGTTTGGTACTATTACCCAGTCTGCTGTGTCTGAAGGATTGGCATTTCCGTTTTCCCTGCTGGTGAAGAAGAGTAATCCGGCAAATGCCACAAGAGCAAATAGTATCCCATATGTGTACTTTGAGCGCAGTATTAGCATTTTTGCCTTCCTGTAGGCTGCAAGCGATCCTGCCAGGGTAAGGAGGTAAACGACAAAACCCGACATCACAGGGGCAGCAGCTCTCATGCAGGGGTAGGTTGCCCTTGAAGGTTTTGGAATTACCCTGACCAGGAACCAGGCTGTTGATATTATTCCGGTGAGGATGAAGGATATCTTGACAATTGTGCTCTTTTTAACATGGCTGAACCTTGCCAGGATACTATTTATTAAGTTTTTCATCGGTATAGAATTTTAGAGCTGCATCAATATTCAAAGGTTTAAAGTAAATAATTTACTGCTAAAATATAACCAGGTTGGTATATTTTATACCTTAATGAAGATCTTTCTTCTGTACATAAAATACAACAGTAACCAGGCAAGAGTTATATTACCGATAGTCAAAACGAGGTTACCAGGATTTTCCCTCATGGGATTTATAATCCATCCGATAAGTGATTTGGTTGTGTAGTTGATGTTCAGCAGGTTGCCGACAACTATAAGATAAATAAAGATTGAATTCACTCCAATTACCCTGAAAAAAAGTGTCCACTTTTTCCGGCCCCTGACATCTATAATGAAATAAAACAGTGTCAGAAGGAGAAAACTTATACCCCCTGATAGCATATTGTATGTTGTTGTCCAGCACTTTTTTATTACAGGATAAAAAGGGCTTATACAAAGTGCAAGTACAATAAGTGCTGTTCCGGCTGCTGAAAGGAGAAGAATCTTTTTTTGAGGTGAAGTCCCTTTGTAAAGGAGTATCCTTCCTGCAAAATACCCCATCAGTGTAACACCTGTTGCTGAAATTATGCAAAGAATTCCCAGTGCATCGAAAATCCCGTTGCCGGAAATCATTTCAGCATCGGCGCCATAAGCAAGCCTGCCTGGTAAAAGCAACCTGTCTATATATCCGTTTATGCATCCGGATGGGGTCAGGACGCCGGCTCCGATTCCGGGCACAGGCACAAACAATTGCACGGCTGTATATAAAACGAGCAACCCGACCAGCCATAGCAATTGACTTTTTAACGATGCGGAATAAATAACGATAATACAGGCAATAAAATATGCGATACCTATCTGTCCCAGGACACTGGCATATCTCGCATTTGTAAAACCATCACGTAAGATCCCGTTAAATATTATACCCAATGAAACTAAAAGCAACATCCTGCGGGTGATTTTCAGCATCACTTCCTTCTTTGAAATGCCCTTCTCCAGCTTTGACAGTATTGCAAGAGGGATTGTTACGCCTGAAATAAACATGAACAACGGGAATATCAGGTCCCAGAAATGAAAACCTGCCCAGGTGGCATGTTCCATCTGGTTTGCCAGTCCCTGAAGCCACGAAACAGGAAAACTCCTGGCAAATGCTTCAGTCAAAGCTCCTCCGCCGATGATCCAGAACATATCAAATCCTCGCAGGGTATCTAAAGATAACAGGCGTGGTTTGGTTTCCGTTGCTTGTTGTGGTGTTATTTCATACATTCTTTAAATGTTTAAAACCTATTTCTGTCATCATATCTGGAATTTTCGGGTATAAAACTGTAACAGGTGCATATTTCATACTAATAGCAGTAAAGCAAATTTATCCTTTATTTTGTTTTTCATCTGCTTTTTTGTCAGGTTATTATCCCCGATTGGGCCTTTGGACCGATCACAGGCAAGAGCCTTGATCTAGTCCAAAGCGTTTTTAAAAAATATGCATCGCTGTACAGTACTTGTAGACTGGCAGAACATCATCTAAACATTTCTCACTTTTATTTATGTACAAGTTTCCCCGTGATAGATATCTTATTATTGATTATTAGCCTGTAAATAAGCATCTTGCTACTGTAGAAATCCGGAACATATTCAATTGAATATGTCTGCGAAGGTTCCAGCTTTTTGTTAACAATAGTCGCGCGTTTAATACCTGCAATGTCATATATCTCAAGCCTTACATTCGCCTCTGATGGTATTTGCAGATCAAAGACCACTCTGTCTGTAAAGGGATTTGGATATGCATTCACACTTATCTTTTCCGGTATAATTTGATTGATGCCTGTTTCAAGTAAAATTGTAAGTACTGCTGACGTGTAATCTATAGTGTAATTTGTATTACCAAGAGTATTCTGCTCAATTGAATATTGTCCGATATCTTCACCCGGAACGCGAGCCAGATCACCTGTAAATGAGATCGCTTCTCCGTTTGGAAGAATATAACCACTTTCAGGTACCGAAGTATACGTTAAAAGCGGATCTGAAGCCTTGTATTCCTTCGTCAGAGAATCAGCAATTACTTTCACAACGAGCGGCGTGATTAACAGATTATCTGATTCATAAGTAAGTTTGTAGTTGTCGTTTAAGGCAACTGAACCAATCTTAATTGCATAATTACCAATGTTCTCCCCTGTTTCACGTTCAAGTTTGCCACTAAAAGTGTCACCGGAAACAAGTTCCCCGGATGTGATTTTAAATGAAAATTCAGGATCTGTGTCTCCATATACTTTTGTCTTGGAATCTGCCTTTATCATAATTTCAGCGCTTGTAATACTAAATTCACCTCCAGTGAAGGTTATTTCATAGTTGCTGTTATTTAGAGACCCCATGTTTATTGAATACGGACCATCTGATACTGTCTCACCTTTGTCTCTTGATAATTCTCCTGAAAATGAAACCTCCAACCCGTCAGAGAGCATTGATCCGTTCTCCGGCACCGAACTGAATGTCAATACAGGATCATCACTGCCATAGACCTTTGTAATATTGTCTGCCGTAACACTTACAGGCAGTGGTGTAATTGTAAGGTTATCCCCGATAAACGTCAGATCGTAATTGTTACCGGCTGTCAGTGTTCCTGTTCCAATTTCATATTTACCTACATCCTCTCCTGCCTGCCGATCAGGGGTGCCGGTGAGTTTATCTGAACCGACCAGGGTTCCTGATGAGATATTATATGCAAGCACAGGATCTGATTCTCCATATACCTTTGTTTTGGCTTCGGCAGTGACTGTAAGAGTAGCTTTTGTTACAGTAAAGTCACCTGCTGTATATGAGAATTCATAATTGTTGTCATCACCTCCCGACAAATTAATAGCATCAGAATAGCTTCCGGCAGGGGTTGCTGCATCGACTATTGTAACCGGGGAAGGGTTTGTATCGATTACAGATTCGGAATCGGAGTTTTTCCATCCGCTGTACTGGAATGTAAGGGTTGGAACAGGTTCACCATATACTTTAGTCTGATTATCGGCAGTTACAGTGAGTGTTGCCTTTGTTATCATGAAATCGGCAGCCACGTATGACAGGTCATAATTTGTTGCAGAGCCACCCGAAACGGTAATTGCACCTTTTTGTGTACCCGCCGGTGTTGTAGCTGTAACTGTTGTTTCGGCGACAGGTTTTGCTGTGAGGACAGTCTCGGTGTCGGAGTTTTTAAATCCTGAACATGAGTATGTAAGGTCAGGATTGGCCTCGCCATACTCTTTTGTTTTGGCATCGGCGGTAACAGTGAGGGTTGCCTTTGTTATTGTGAAATCAGCGGCCACGTATGACAGGTCGTAATTTGTTGCAGCACCGCCTGAAACGGTAATTGCGGCCGGGTAAGTGCCGGCAGGAGTAGATGCTGTAACGGTAGTGACGGCAGAAGGTTTGGTGTCAAGCACGGTTTCGTCATCTGAATTCTTCCATCCCGAGTAAGAGAAAGTAAGAGCGGGATTGGCATCGCCGTAGACCTTAGTCAGGTCATTTGCAGTTATAGTGAGTGTTGCCTTGGTTATCGTGAAATCGGCAGCCACGTATGACAGGTCGTAATTTGTTGCAGCACCTCCGGAAACTGTGATAGCATCCTTCTGCGTTCCGGCAGCGGTTGTTGCAGTAACTGTTGTTCCGGCAATCGGTTTAGTAGAAAGCACCGATTCAGTATCAGAGTTTTTCCAACCACTGTATTGGAAAGTAAGGTCAGGGTTGGCCTCACCGTATTCTTTTGTTTTGGCATCGGCGGTAACAGTTAGTGTTGCCTTTGTTATCGTGAAATCGGCAGCCACATATGACAGGTCATAATTTGCTGCGGCACTTCCGGAAACGGTAATTGCACCTTTTTGTGTACCCACCGGAGTTGCTGTAGTAACGGTAGTTCCGGCAACCGGTTTAGTAGAAAGCACCGATTCAGTGTCGGAGTTTTTAAAGCCTGAATATTTGAATGTGAGCGAGGGGTTGGTTGTCCCGTACTCCTTAGTCTGCTGATCTGCAGTTACTGTCAGTTCTGCCTGATAAACAATAAAATCAGCTGGTACAGCGGTAACTTTATAATTTTTATCAAAAACCAGAACTGTTACTGTTATTGCATTTGAATAGGTACCCGCTGCTGAGCTCGTGGTAACAGTTGTACTGGCAGAAGGCTGGTAAGACAGGACAGCCGGTGTATCTGAGTTTTTAAAGCCCGAGTATGTCCAGGTGAGCGTTGGATTGGCATCACCATAAACCTTGGTTTTTAAATCTGCTGTAACGGTAAGCGGCGCCCTTGTAACAGTAAAATTCCCTGTTGCTGTACAGTCAAAAGTGTAGTTGTTGTCGGAACCTCCCGAAGCTGAGATTGAGTTGAGATAGGCTCTGGCTCCTGACAGGATTGTAACTGTTGTACTTATAAGAGGTTTAATATCAAGTGCTGATTCGTCATCATTATTCTTCCACCCTGTATAAGTGCAGGTCAGGTCAGGATTAGGATCCCCATATACTTTTGTCTGTGTTGTGGGAGTTACTTTAAGGACTGCTTTTGTCACACTGAAGACACCGGCCACATATGAGATTGTATAATTTGATGATGCAGCTCCCGAACCAGTTATTGAACCCTCATATGTACCTGCATCAGTGGCGGCAGTCACTGATGTAGAAATAGTTGGCTTTGTGGTGAGGCTATTTTCATTTTCGTAGTTTTTAAAACCGGAATAATAATAAGTCAGGGTCGGGTTGGCGTCGCCATAAGTTTTACTCTGTGCATTCGCTGTGATTGTAAGTGGTGCCGGTGTAATGGTAAAATCTGCCGGGATGCAGGAAAAGTCATAATTATTGTCGGTTCCGTATCCTTCCTCAATAATTATCGCTTTGGTGTATTTGCCGGCTGGTGAGAATTGGTTGACAGAAGTATAGACTGGTGGAACATATGTAAGAGATGATAGGTTGTCGGAGTTTTTCCATCCTGAATATTTGCATGTAAGCTCAGGGTTAGCATCACCGTATACCTTGGTCTTTGGATCAGCTGTAACCGTCAGTGTTGCTTTAGTTATATTAAAATAGTTTGAGAAATAGCTGATTGAATAGTTTTTGGCAGCTGCGCCGGAAACAGTTATTGCGTTTTGGTAATAACCGGCGGACGTTGTTGTTGTGATGGTAGTACTTATAACGGGTTTTGTTTCAAGCACAGATTCATTTTCGGAATTTTTGAAGCCAATGTAGCGGATTGTCAGTTCAGGATTGGGATCACCGTATATTTTTGTCTTGTAATCAGCTGCAATGTTTAGTTTCGCCTTGGTAATTGTAAGATCAGCCGCAACGTAATTAAAGGAATAATTTACTGCCTGTCCGTCCGAGAATATAATAGCGTTCTGGTAGGTTCCGACGGGTGAAGAAGCAGTGGTAGAAGTTGTTCCCGTCGGTACTGTTGTCAGCGATGTACTCCACTCATTGTTCTTCCATCCGGAATATTCGCAGGTAAGCGTCGGGTCAGGGTCGCCGTAGCTTCTTGTCTTGGGATAAGCAGTTACTGTCAGAACTGCCTTGGTAATAACAAAGTCGGCTGCAACATAATTGAATGAATAATTTGATGCATAGGCGCCCGATACAGTTATTGCACCTGAATGAGTTCCCGCGTTTGAATTAGTTGTAACTGATGTTGAGATTTTGGGCGCTATTAATATTACTGATTCATTTTCGGAGTTTTTCCATCCTGAGTATATAAATGTCAGTTCAGGATTATCATCGCCGTAAACCTTTGTTTTTGAATCTGCTGTTACTGTTATTACAGCCTTATTTACAGTAAAATTACCAGGTGTATAAGTTAAGGTGTAGTTTGCAGCTGAGCCGTCTTTTACAGTTATTGCGCCAATATATGTGCCTGGCAATGAAGTTACAGTAATAGTTGTACTTATTGTTGGTTTTGTAGTGAGAACTGACTCTGATTCAGAGTTTTTAAAACCTGAATAACTAATTGTAAGGGCAGGATTATCGTCTCCGTAGAATCTGGTTTTGGCATCTGCAATTACCTTCAGTATAGCCTTATTTACTTTAAAATCAGCTGCTTTATAATTAAAAGAATAGCTTGTGGCCGCTCCGCCCGAAAGTGTTATTGCTCCCGGGTAAGATCCTGCAGGTGAGGATTTAGTAACTGTTGTACTTCCAGTCGGCTTTGTAGTCAGAGCTGATTCGGTATCGGAGTTTTTCCAGCCTGTACATGTATATGTAAACGTTGGATTGTCATCGCCATATGTTTTGTTCTTAGCATCGGCAGTTACCGTCAGCACCGCCTTGCTGATTTCAAAATCGGCTGACTGATATATGAAGGAATAGTTATTATCAGAGCCTCCTGAAACAGTGATCTGGTTTTTATAGCTTCCAGCTGCTGTTGATTGGTTTATTGCTGTAGTTGCTGTGGGTTTGGTATCAAGTACCGTCTCGTTGTCACTGTTTATCCATCCGCTGTAAGTAATTGTCAGCGAAGGATTGGCATCACCATAAACTTTTATTTTCGAATCGGCTTTGACTGTAAGACTTTTCTTATTGACAACAAGAGTTTGTATCACATCTGTTGCAGCTGAATAAGTGCTGTTACCTGCCTGTGATGCTGTTACAGTCGTCGTTCCTGCTTTCAGCACTGTTGCCTGGTTGCCTGAAATGCTTACAACTGACGGATCCGCTGCAGTGTAGGTAATTGTCAAACCTTTATCAGTGACAGCATCTCCAAGGGTGAATGAAGCATCTCCATATGTTTTTGATGTTATGGACGGGAAATTTATTGTCTGGGTATCCCTAGCAGTTGTAAAATTCCATTTGCCTGATGCGGCTGTGATGCCTGCAAAATTATTGCCGTAAATGTCTTTTACAAAGCCCGGTGAGATATCGATTGATACTTGTATGCCGTAGCCAATATTTTCTGTCAGAGTCAAACTTAAAGTAAGTTTGTCGGCAGACAAGTTAATGGCACTGAGATCAGCAGGTTTGGACAAATCAAACGATTTGATGAGTGTTGCTCCGTTGTACAAATTAAAAGTTCCGGTTGAACCAAGACTAACTGCTTCGTCAAAACTTATTGAAATTGAGGGTTTAGCAGCTACATTAACTGCATTATCAGCAGGTGACAGTCCTGTTATAACCGGTGGTGTTTTATCCACTACATTTATTGTAAAAGTCTGATCAGTATTTCCTGCAGCATTGGATGCCCTGATTACTACTGTGTGATTGCCAATATCCGATTTCGCAGGCGTACCTTTTAATACAGGACAGGTTTGAAGACGATATACGGAATTTGTATTAAAAATTGAATAAGAGAGTTCTCCGGCAGTATTGATTGATAAGCTTGCAACGTAATCAGCAGAACCTGCCGACACTACCTGGTATGAAATAAAATTTCTGTCGTATTTTCTGACCCCGTTATTACCAACTGAAATATAAAAATTCCCATACAGGTCCTGTTGTATGCTTGTCGGAATATCCGGCAAGCCTGTCATTATTGTACTGACAACAGTCCCATTATACATCAGGATTGAATTATTTACAGATGATGCGATATACATATTCCCATCGCTCCCAAAAGTAAATCCGGATAGACCGGTAACAGGTAATCCATCCGACGGGCTGAGAAAAACACTCCCCACTCTTGTTGATACATCCAGTTTATAGATTGTACCGATTGAAACATCGGAGGCGTAGATATATCCATTTTTATAGGCTATTGAACCAAGGTTATCGGTAAATCCGAATATTTCTTTCTCGGGAGCAGTTACATCAGTCAGTGAAACACTTGTTATGCAATGAAATGTGTCATGATATCTCGGAATATAAAGATATCCGTCAGCATATAACAGGCCGGATACCATACCGCTTCTAAGGCCTGATTTCCAGGTTGTTGTTGTCCCGTCAGCCGTAATCTTGTAAATAGTAGTACCATCATGCGTGATCGCATATGTGTTTCCATCGTCATCACCTGCAGTGGCGGATATATTAACACCTGAAGAAATATTTCCAAAAGATTCGGCCGTTGATGGAAGGGACGTACTTAGAGTGAGCCATGCCGGCAATGTCGGTGCAGTCAGAGTGGCAGCCTGCCCGCCAGGGGTGGTTGTACCCGGACTGTAACTATATCTTGTCCCGTATGGTGCAGTTGTAGAAGGCGTTGTGGTAAAAGATGGCGGGATCAGAGAAGTTGTAAAGCTCAGTTCGCTGCCATAGCTGACTCCAATGGCATTGATTGCATAGGCCCTGGCATAATACTTGGTTCCAAAATTTAAACCCGGGACCAGCATTGAAAATGTGCCGGAACCCATCTCCATCTGTATCTTAGTATCTGAAACAGAAGGATTGCCTGTCATATTATATACTATACCCCGATCGGTTACAGCAGTTCCTCCATCTGATGTAACATTTCCGCCCAGGGTGGCAGATGAACTTGTGTATGCAGTGATTGCTGTAGTGTTAACTGTCGGTTTAGAGGCGGTAGTCCCTCCATATTCATAAGCTCCGATGTCAATGGTACTATTTCTCACAAAGCCCCTCTGATCAGTCATAGCAAAAAAAGTTGTCATTCCTGCATCAATAGCAAAGCTTCCGGCTAAAAGAGAAAGTGTCTGGGTCCCGTTCAATGTACCATTGTCAGCGGGAATATTATTAAGGTTCTCATTTTGGTTGGGCAGCGGGACATTGTTCCTGGTCCATTGATTGCTTGCAGTTCCCGAAGCTGTATAATTGTACAGAATGTCAGTTGACTCGGAAAAACGCCAGTCCCCGGAACTATTGGTTGTATGCTGATTTTTTACGATATTGTAACCATTGTCGTTCAAAGTAATAGAATTGGTAACATTATAATCATAGGAGTTATTTGGGCCGAATATTGAGTTCGAAACTGTTATTGTCTCGTCTACAGCGGTTATTCCGATACCCTGGTTATATGATACAGTGCTGTTTTCTATATCAATTTTACCACCATAGCAATAGATACCGCCTGCCCCTGTTCCGGAATTATAGGTTATAGTTGAATTTACAATAGTAGTGGTTGTACTTAAACCAAGATACAGGCCCCCTGTAATATATGACCCCCCTGTATTACGACAAATTGTACTGTTTGTTATGGATAAGGACCCTTTGGTCAGGTGAATTCCTCCTCCTGTATTGTCTTCAATGCTCACATTCTGAAGGACAAGGCTCTCACCGCCGGCCAAAATCCCTCCACCTATATTGGAATTTCCATTTCTGATTGTAACACCGGTAATTTTGACTTTTGTGAAATAATCAGTGTAAAACACTCTGTCTGTGGCATTTGGTGGCATATTAGCTGCCTGTATAATTGTCGATTTAGCACCCTGTCCCTGGATGGTAATGTTTTTTGATAATTCCAGCCCAGACTCTGTGAAAGTCTGTGCAGCCAGGTTTATAACATCACCATCCTCACAGGCAGCAAGAGCATCAGTAATTTTTGTAAAGTCACCCGATGAGCCGACATTATAGACCTGTATGAAATCGATTGAAATATTTGTTTTACAGGCGTTTGCAATATTCGAAGCACTGTTAAGGCTGAAAGCGGAATTGCCGAAAATAAATTTAAGATTGGTAATATCATTTTCATTCTTGTTTGAAGTTGCAGCTCCCGTGAGAGTGGCCAGAAGGGTGAGTTTGTCCTTCCTTATTATCCTTGCAGTAAGCCCCGCAGGTAGATTGCTTACTGCTACCTTGCCTGACAGTACAAAGTCTTCCCCGTCGTACCCTGTAAAAGTCTCTCCTGAAACATTGTCGCATGTAATTGTAACAGAGTTTGATATTGTACCATCATCCGATGGTGATTCAGTGAAAACAGTGCTGCTGTAGGTGATTGCGTCCAGTTCGGGCTGAACTATAGGACCCGGACTGGCAGTAATATTTGTTTTTGTCCAGCCGGTGGCAGGAGGAACAGAACCCTGGCCGTCGGTCAGGTAATATATAGTATAAACTGAGAAGTTACCTGTTCCATCATCTTCCATTTGTGCTATTGCCCATTGACCTGAGGATTTTGACATAGTTTGAAAACATATGCATCGCGGATAGGGATATCCAATGTCTTCTGTCCTGACATAACAAGGGTATCCGTTAAAGGTCTGGTCACCTAAAATATAAGTGCCGTTGATATAGGAAGAACCGGCGCCGCTGACGACATAATCGGCGGCTTTTATGATTGAGCTGAAAGAAAGCAAAATCATCAACAATGTAATAAAGGAGTGTTTCACTGGATTGTGTTTTTTGGAGTATAATTTTATTCGATAAGGTCAAATATTAATTCAGTTAAGGATTGATATATTCAATTAAACTTAAATAGATGAAACAGAGTCATATAGCTTTATCTCCATTAAGAGTATAAAATTGCTTAGTTAAAGGAAGTCAACCCAATGCAGCATTTGTTTAAGAAAGGTCTTACAAAGTCTTGCGTGGTTCTTACAAAAACTTACATTTTAATGTTATGAGCACACGAAACAGTTGTCCGGATTCAGCGAGATTTTGTGTTAAGAATGATATGAATACATATTTCAGTTTATCCTGTTTATCCCTTGTGGCTGAAAGGGGAATCAAATTTTGAACCTGAGACTGATGTAAGATATTTTGGAAAACATGAATCTAATAGCCAACTCTGAGAGAAAATTCACCCTGATTGTTAAATTCTTAAAGTATATTTGATAAATTATGTCAAACAGGGTCGATCAAATAATAATGGCACTGGTGTTTATTAGTGTTTCGTTTGTTATTATTAACGAAACAAGGAGCATTTTACTTATCCGGGCAACAGTCAGTTTAACCATTAATATTAGTAACAGCGATTTTGAGACTTCGTATCAGCAAAACTTTAATGCGAATAATAATAGTGAAGGCTTTTTGGGCCTGAATGGTAATTATCTACAATGTTCACACAAAATATCCTTTTTGTCAAACCAGGTCTGGACTATTAATCCCCAGGATTATACAGAAATAATCTGGCAACCCCCCGAATCAGTATAAAACGGCACTCATTTCCTTCATCTTTGAAACGAAAATGGGGTAATACAAATCCGGTTGTTTTTATAGGGTCATATTTATTTACATTCTAAATTTTCTTAAAATGAAAAGGACTTTTATTCTTCTGTGTTTTTTTCTGGCATCACCGTTTGCTGTCACTTTAAATGCCCAGCAGGATGTTCCCGGCGGTAAAGATCATCCTTTGCTTACAAGGATGCCTGGCTTCTATTTATCAGGATATAAGGAAGCTGAGTTCGACAGTTACAGATTCATTGGTGCAGATAAGAAACCTGTTTCTATTGAAGGTCATAAGTATTATATTGAATACAAGCTCAAGCCGGGATTACAGGAGCCGGGTGAGCTTAAGATACGCAGGAATGTGCAGGATGCGTTAAAGAACATTGGCGGCAGGGTTATTTTTGATGACAATTTCAATAAAGCTTCGACAATTGTGATTAAAAAAGATGGTAAAGAGACATGGATAGAAGTCAGGTCATATAATCCTATGTACAGGCTTAACATTGTAGAAAGAGCGGCAATGAAACAGGAGATAGTGGCAAATGCTGATGCTATGGGAGACGGGTTAAAAAACACCGGCCATGTTGCTTTATACGGCATCTACTTCGACTTCGGGAAAGCCGACCTGAAACCTGAATCAGATACTGCCATGGTTCAGATATCTCTTCTGCTTAAGAAGGATATGAGCCTTAATCTTTTTGTTGTGGGACATACTGACAATGTAGGGTCAATAGAAAGCAACATGCAGCTTTCCAAGACAAGGGCAGATGCCGTTGTGAATTCCCTGGTGTCAAAATATGGAATTGCACCTGAGCGACTTAAAGCTTACGGAGTGGCATCACTGGCGCCTGTTGCCAGCAATGACAGTGAAGAAGGAAGGGCTCTTAACAGGAGAGTGGAGCTTGTAAAACAGTAGCAGGAATTTCAACATAAGCGAAACTGCGGCAGTTTTGAAAAACGGGTATATTCACATATTTCCTGAATATCCTTGTGGTATCTTTCAATAAATTACAACTTATCGAATGAAAATACAGGATCCTTAGTGCTTTATTACGCCAAATGGTTAATATATTATTAGTTTTGTTAACCTCTGGATTTGGGAACAGGAATAAAATGCTTTTTTGCGTTGTTATCAACTGATATATATATTTAATCTTTTAATATTTAACTCTTTAATAACTATGAAACCCACATGATTGAATACAATCACAAAAACCTATAAAATAATTTTCAATCATGTGCGGTACCATCATACCTTCAAAATTAAAATTATATTATGATGAAACAATTATGTATTTTAATGCTGCTGCTGATGTCCGTAGGATTGAGCAATGCACAACAGCCTTCAGAAACAGGGACAAAACAAGCCAGGGATCAGAAATCACAAATGGAACAAATGCAGGCCAACTTTGCAAGGCAGGCAGAAATAGTAAAAAAATTCAAAAGCTCTTTTGATTCCCTTACTCCAATGCAGAAAAATATGTTTTTCACAGAGATAAAACATATTATGGATCCTGAAGTTACCAAGATAGAACCGGGCAAAATCGATAGCGACCCTCCATCGGATGCAATAGTATTATTTAATGGGAAGGATCTTAATGAATGGGAGGAAGTTTCCTGGGGACCAGGCGGTCCCGGTGGCAAAAAGCCAATTACATGGATTTTAAAAGATGGGGGAATGCAACCGACCAGCACTTCGGGCACTGCACAGACAAAGCGGGTTTTCAGGGATTTTCAGCTGCACATTGAATGGAAAACTCCGGTCGGCTTACCACCAACTGTTACTGGTCAGGACAGGGGTAACAGCGGTGTAATTATCCAGGGTAATTATGAAGTTCAGATTCTCGACAGCTACAATAATCGTACTTATCGCAACGGACAGGCAGGTGCTGTTTATATGCAATATGCTCCCCTGGTGAACCCAAGCAGAAAAGAAGGTGAATGGCAAACATACGATATCATTTATACAGCTCCTCGTTTTAAAGATAGTGCAACTTATTTTACCCCGCCGAGAATAACGGTTATTTACAACGGAGTTTTAGTACAAAATAATGTAGCCATACAAGGTCCGACAGTGTTCCCCGGTATCCCTCAGTATATAATTAAAGAACACGGTGACGGGCCCATTCAGCTGCAACAACACGGCAATCCGACTACCTTCAGGAACATCTGGATCAGGGAACTTTAAATGAATAAAAGCAAAACCCGGATTAACAGGATAGACCAATCTATTAGCTCATAAATTGTATGTTTAAAGTATAATAAGCCGTTCAAAACTAATTACTCATGAAATCAAACAGACGTAGATTCATTCGGAATTTAGGTGCAGGCGCTGCCGGATTGACTTTTGGGCCTTCGGCTATCGCATTGGCTTCAGGATCATCTTCTCCTGATAAGGAAGAGGATGGACAGATACTCTTTATCGGTGATAATATTGCCGTAGCGGAAACTACCAACGGAAAAGTGAGAGGATTTATTCATAAGGATATTTTTAATTTTCTGGGAATACCATACGGTGCAAATACCTCAGGAAAAAACAGATTCATGCCTCCGCAGAATCCTGACCCATGGACTGACATTTTCCCTGCAGTATACTGGCCTAATGCGGCACCGCAATTGCTGGATAATTTCTACGCAAACAGGTACCTGGCCTTCACCGATTATTGGCATTATGATGACGTAAGCGAAAATTGTCTCGGAATAAATGTTTGGACCCCCGGGTACATGGAGAATGTAAAACGTCCTGTCTTACTCTGGATTCACGGAGGCGGTTATACCAGCGGCAATTCGATAGAACACCCGGAGTATCATGGTGAAAACCTGAGCCGTCAGGGGAATATTGTATTTTGTTCTCTGAATCACAGGCTCGGACCTCTGGGCTTTTCAAATTTTGAAGGAGTGGCAGGAGAGCAATTTGCAGCATCGGGGAATGTTGGAATGCTTGATATAGTGGCTGCCCTTAAATGGATAAAAGATAACATTTCAAATTTTGGAGGTGATCCGGGTAATGTTACGATCATGGGCCAGTCAGGGGGAGGAGCAAAGGTGTGTACCCTTGCCGCCATGCCATCCGCCAGGGGATTGTTCCATAAGGCAATCGCCTTAAGCGGGAATACTCTAAACGGAGGAGATAAGGATTACTCGGAGAAACTGGGATCATATATCCTGAAGGAAGCTGGTTTATCTGCATCACAGATTGATAAACTGCAGGAGATGCCATGGAAGGACTATTATGCGATTGCTAATAAAGCAAGCGTTAAGCTAAGGACAGAGACTGGAATGACAGGATTTATGGGGGGATTTGGTCCGGTCGCCGACGGATTTTATCTGCCTCAGCAGCCTTTCTTTTCTGGTGAACTATCTGATGAGGTGCCTATGATAATCTGCAGTACATTTTATGAAAGATCACCGAGTTCGTTCGATTCATCGCTTGAAAATATCACATTCGATAAGGCAAAAGAACTAGCCAGAACAATGAGAGGCTTTGGTGTATCACTTGCCGAAAATGCATCAAATATCATTGATGCCTATGCAAAGAGCTTTCCAGGCAGGAAACCTGTTGAAATATTATCAATGGCACTTAGCAACAGATTACAGACTATAAAAACAGCAGATGCAAAAGTGCAACAGAAAGCTCCAGTTTATCTTGCATGGTTTGGATGGAATCCTCCTCTTTTTGATGGCAGGCTGAGAGCATTTCATACTATGGACATCGGATTCTGGTTTTATAACACCGATGTTCAGATCTCGCATACAGGTGGAGGAGCAAGGCCGAGGAAGCTGGCAGCAAAGATGTCGGACGCACTTGTACAGTTCATGAAGACGGGTAATCCCAAAGGAGCTGGGATTCCTGAGTGGCCAAAGTATACCAGTGCAAAAGGAGAGACAATGATTCTGGATGATAAGTGTGAAGTAAGGAATGATCCTGACAGGGAAGCCAGGAAAACTCTGACATCGAAATAGGTTGACTTTGTTCGGTTTGATTACTTTGTGTGGATGAATTCGTTTTGACCACTCACTCTCACATTTAATCCGGGAGGATTATTACATGATCCTCTTAGGGGGTTGCTTAACAAAGAAAAAATACCTTGTCACTTCTTCGTCGTTCCTGAGGCCTTTTTGTTTCCGTCCCTCACCTCA
>DATFLA010000162.1:0-4260 GCA_035268305.1 Bacteroidales bacterium
GGGAACATCAAGGTCATCACCGGCAATGAATGTACCCGTTGCGCCTCCGAGCTGGATAGCTTTAAAGTCCCGGCCCTCCCTGATGCCATCAGCAATATCTTCGAGAATATCCCTGACGGATGTTCCCATCTCAACCTCCACAACCCCAGACATCCTGCCTTTTCCGGCAATGGCGAATACCTTTGTACCCGGACTATCCTCCGTACCAAGGCTGCGGAACCACTCTGGACCATTTTGCATTATCAATGGGATATTCATCAGAGTTTCAACATTATTAATAACTGTTGGCTTGCCGAATAGTCCTGAGGTAGCAGGATATGGAGGTTTAAGCTGTGGCATGCCCCTCCTGCCCTCAAGAGTATTTATAAGAGCCGTCTCTTCTCCGCAAACAAAAGCTCCCGGTTCTATTCTTATCCTGATACTCAGATTAAATCCGCTTGAAAATATATTATGCCCCAGCAAACCGTATTCACGGGACCTGTCAATGGCAATACGTAGTCTTTCGAGAGCATGGCCGGCACCGGAGCGCATAAAAATTATTGCTTCAGATGATCCGATAGCATAGGATGCTATCGCAATACCTTCCAGTAGCCGGTACGGATCACTTTCAAGTATAGTCCTGTCGGTAAATGCTCCGGGATCACTCTCTTTGGCATTACAAATAAGATATCTGGCATTTGCTATCGTGTTAAGGGCCTGTTTCCATTTCAGACCGGTGGGATATCCGCCGCCGCTTCGCCCCCTAAGACCACTTCTTTCAACTATATCACATACCTCCTCGTAAGTATAATTTCTTATGGCTTTGACAAACGCCCTGTAGCCGCCCCTGGCCATGTACTCCTCAATACTCTCCGGATCATAACAACCACAGTTCCCCAGTATAATCCTCTTTTGCCGTTTAAAAAAAGGAAGATCGTCAATAAATTGTATGCCGGACCATAATTCAAAACCTTTTCCACCACTCTGGCCTATAGATCCTCTTCATTAATATCATTGTGGAAAACACCGTTGAGGAGCGGCTCCACCTTCTCTTCCGTTATATTGCGAAAAAACAACCTGTTTCTTCCCGGTAATTGAATACATACAAGAGGTTCAAAGTTTGCAGGCCCGGTACAACCCACGCGGATCATACGGGCAGCAGGTGTATTCTCATTTATATAAGACTCTATTGCAGCAACAGTCCTCTCAGAACCCGAGATAATGCTGCTTGTCCCTGAGCTGACTGATATAACAGGATAATCAGGCTTCTCCCTTCTTATGCTTATAAGCTTTTTCTCTGTCAGGTCAGTCTGTGTATCAGCATCCGGGAGAAGTACCTTCTCAATAAGAAATGCCTTAATATCTTCAATCCTGTTATTATTGTCAGTCATTTTCCATAACATATTTAAGCCTGTCGATAAGATCCGGCAATTGTTCCGGTTTTATATGCGTGTAATATCTTCCGTTCACATTTATTACCGGGCTGTTGTTACATCCACCCATACACGATACAATTTCGAAGCTCAGGTTACCGTCGCGCGTTGTCTGCCCGGCCGATATCCCTGTAAGCTCTCCAATTTTCCTTATCAGTTCCTGCGATCCGTTCAGGAAACATGATGTTCCGTTACATATCCTAATGTTTATTCTACCCGAAGGGATAAACCTGAATTTTTCATAGAAAGTGGCGAGGCCGTAAATCTTGGTTGTACTAAGACCGAGATGTTTACCTGTTTTTATAATGACCTCTTCAGAGAGATAGCCATATGCCTCCTGTAATTCCTGCAATAATGGAATAAGGTCTTCCCTCTTACCCTGTTTGTATTTTTCAAGAATAGAGTCAATTTCTACCGGCATAGTTCGTATTTTAAATATGCTTGATATACAAAGATAATTTTTTAAATTGTTATTTTATAAACATTGTTATTTTATTAACAATAATATTTTCGAGCCAACCAAAGTTAAATTCTGCATCTATACAGCTAAATATGTGTATGTTACATTACAATACGTGTAATGATAATCAAATTTAAGATTTATACAAAAATGACTAAAGTCACAAAACCAGGCAAAATGCAGGAACTTCCAGTGATTATAAAATAGTACGGGCTCAAATAAAATTACTACTTTTGATGTTAGTGTTTTTTAATAAACAGTAAAAATGCCGCAGAACGTGGAGATGCAGATTTGCCTTGGGAGTTCCTGTTTTTCAAGAGGAAACAAGGATGTTGTTATATTCATACGGGAATATCTCAGGAAAAACCATCTTGATGACAGGGTTATATTTAAGGGAGCCCGTTGTATGGGGCACTGCAGCAACGGTCCGAATCTTATAATAAACGGAGAAATAATTGAGGGAGTAACAATTTCCGGTATTGAAGCCATACTTGAGAAAGAGTTTGGCAAATTTATTTAATCACGAAATCTACTGGTATGAAAGACAGAAAGCCTGTTCTTTATATAAATGATGATAAATGCCGGAATTCATATTCATGTGTTCGTGTATGTCCGGTCAATGCAATTGAGGTCAGACCACAAAAAAGTCATCCCCAGATCATTCCCGGGAGATGTATAGGCTGTGGTTTATGTTACACCAGCTGTTCACCTCATGCAATTGAATTCCGTGATTCAAAAACAGTTGTAAAGAACTTATTGTCGTCGGAAAGAAAAACAGCAGCCATTGTTGCACCAAGCATAGCATCGGAATTCAGAGATATTACCGATTACAGAAAATTTGTGGCCATGCTCCGGGAACTTGGATTTGACTATGTACATGAAGACTCATTTGGTGTTGACCTTGTGGCTTCGGCATATGCCAGGCTTTTCTCCAAAGCTGAAGGCAAATACCTCATAACGGCCAACTGTCCGGCGATAGTTAAGCTTGTTGAGAAATTCTATCCCGACCTTGTACCCAACCTGGCACCTCTCGTTTCTCCAATGATTGCAACAGCCATGGTAGTAAGGGAATTATATGGCGGGGAAGTTGCTGCCATACACATAGGACCATGCATTGATGCCAAGGATGAAGCTCTCGAAAATAATGACGGGAAGCTTGTTGACGGCGTTCTCACTTTTATAGAACTGCGCGAGCTTTTCGAAGAATACAGGATACAGGAGAGGCTTGTAAAAATGTCTGATTTCGACCCTCCCTATGGTAACTGGGGAGCATTATATCCCCTGCCGGCAGGTATTATACAGGCAGGTGGAATAAAGCGCGATATGGTTTCAAGCAGTGTAATCACAGCCTCGGGAAAAGAAGAAATACTTGAAGCAATAAATGACTTCGACAAGTATATAGACACTATAAACCATCACTTTAACCTTTTCTTCTGCCACGGGTGCATGCTTGGTCCGGGTATGAAACAGCATAATGAAAGGTTCCTGCGCCGTGCGCTTGTTCGCCAGTATGCTGAAAAAAGAACCGGAAAACTCGACAAAGACAGGTGGAAGAAGGATATGGAAAGATGGTTGCATCTTGACCTGACACGCTCCTTCACACCTGATGACAGAAGAATTCCGGAACCACCAGAAGAGGCTGTAAATGAAGTTCTTAAAATCATCGGAAGGGATAATCCTTCTAATGAGGTGAACTGTGGGGCCTGTGGTTATTCGTCATGCAGGGAATTTGCAGCCACTGTAGCAAAAGGTCTTGCAGTACCGGAAATGTGTCACACTTTCAACCTGCGAAACAAACAGGAATACATTGAAACACTCAGACATACAAACAGGAAACTTGCCGACACAAAAAAAGCCCTGAAGGAATCGGAGGAACTTGCAAGGAAAGAAAAAGAAATAGCACAGAACGCATCAGACATGATGAACAACATGCTGGAGAAACTGCCTTCCGGGGTTGTTATTATTGACAGTAACCTGAAAATACTTCATTCCAACTTAAGCTTTATCAATATAATAGGCGAAGATGCTATAGTAATAGCCGATGTTATACCCGGTCTGTCGGGAGCTGATATCAAGACTCTTGTGCCTTTCAGTGTATACAACATGTTCACTTACGTGCTCAAGGAAGATGAGCCGGCATTAAGCAAGGACGTACACCTGGAGCAGAAGATGCTTAACATATCCATTTTCCCTATAAGGAAGAACAAGATATGCGGGGCTATAATCAGAGACCTGTATTCGCCTGAGGTACAAGGCGAAGAAGTAATAAGCAGGGTAAGTGAGGTTATAGAGAAAAACCTTGAAATGGTTCAGAAGATAGGCTTCCTGCTCGGAGAAGGTGCCTCGGAAACTGAACAGATGCTTAATTCAATAGTTGAGTCATACAGG
>DATFLA010000163.1:0-4066 GCA_035268305.1 Bacteroidales bacterium
TACATTAAAATATTCAATACCATAATGATCGGCTATTTTTTCAATAAGGTCGGTTGTTACAATAGTCTTGATTATATATTCGTTCCCTTGGAGCTTATTTCTTTCCTTATACTGCGACATTATATACCATACAAGCAGAACGCAGGTCTGGTTTCCGTTTAAGAGGATAAATTCATTCTTCCCGTCCCTGACAGCCAGCCCCAGCCTGTCGGCATCCGGATCAGTAGCCATAACAAGCTCAGCATTTGTCTCCACCGCTTTTTCAATAGCCATTTTCATGGCTCCCGGTTCTTCAGGATTGGGTGACCTTACTGTTGGAAAGTTACCATCAGGAATATCCTGTTCGGGTACATTTATAATATTCCTGAAGCCAAGCATCCTGAGTGCAGGAGGCACTGCTTTTATACCTGTTCCATGGATGGGAGTGTAAACGATTTTTATATCACTGTTATTCTTAATGACATCAGGATTAATTGATAGTTTCTTTACTTCAGCCAGGAAGATATCATCAGTCTCTTTACCAATAATTTTTATTTTATCCTTCTGCCCTTTAAATTTTATTTCGCTGACCGAACTTATCTTTCTCACCTCTTCAATTATTGCAACATCGTGAGGAGCAACAACCTGCCCTCCGTCATCCCAGTAAGCCTTATATCCGTTATATTCCGGGGGGTTATGTGAAGCAGTTATAACAACTCCGCTATGGCATCCGTAATGCCTGATGGCAAATGACAGTTCCGGTGTGGGACGCAACGACTCAAAGAGAAAGACCTCGAATCCGTTGGCTGAAAAAATATCAGCTGTTGTCTCTGCAAAATAGCGGCTGTTCCTGCGACAATCGTGTGCAATTGCAACTTTTATCGCTTCTTTCCCGAATTGTTTTATTATATAGTTTGCTAAACCCTGTGTCGCCATTCCCAGAGTGTAGATATTCATCCTGTTTGTACCGGCTCCCATTATGCCACGTAATCCGCCTGTCCCGAATTCAAGATCCTGGTAAAATGCATCAACCAGTTTCATTTCATCTTTTTCAAGCATCTCCCTGACTTCCCTGATAGTTTCATCATTATAGTCGCTGCCAGTCCATGACTCAGCCTTTTCCCTAATTTCTTCAATTGTCAGCATATTACATTTTATAATAGTTTCATGCATTCCTGCAACCCGCTTCGCCAGTGTGGTATCTCCAGGTCGTAATTCTCTTTTATTTTTGTTTTATTCATAACGGAATAAACAGGCCTTTGGGCAATTGTCCTGTAGTCTTTTGTAAGAATTGGCATGATATTGCAGTCCAGTCCGGCTTCTTTTACTATTTCAACTGCAAAATCATACCACGAACAAAGGCCTTCATCCGAATAATTATAAATACCTGCATTGAGCACAAACTGGTTTTTGATAACTCCTGACACTATTGTCATAATAGCACCGGCCAGGTGAGCTGCATATGTCGGTGTACCTGTCTGGTCAAAAACAACATTAAGTGATTCCTTCTCCCTGGCATTTTTTAAAATTGTTTTTACAAAATTATTTCCAAATGATGAATAGAGCCAGGATGTTCTGATAACCATAGATCCGTAATGCATCAGGGCATACTTTTCACCTGTAAGTTTTGACCGTCCGTAGGCCGAAAGTGGTCGGGGTTCAGTATCCTCACTATATGGTGTATTTCCTGTTCCATCATATACATAATCGGTGGAAACATGGATCAGACGGCAGTTGCTTCCGGAAATGGCTTCAGTTATGTTTCTTACGGCAGTCCCGTTAATGAGCATAGCTGTTTCAGGATCAGACTCGGCTGTATCTACAAGGTTATAGGCAGCACAGTTGATTATCCAGCCGGGTTTTGTTTCACTGATAAAAGCTTTTGTTTTATCCTTATCTCTTATGTCGAGTGTGTCAGCATCGGTAAAAATGAAATCATAACCATAGTAGTTCCTTGATACGACTTTAAGTTCATTCCCAAGCTGGCCTTCAGAACCGGTTACCAATATAACAGCCATAAAACAGATTTATTAAAAATTCATTTCTGCCAGTTTCATTACAGGATTCTTCTTATCCTTTTCACTTACAAGGGCATCTGACTGATTAATTTTCCAATCGATACCCAGTTCCGGATCGTTAACCGATATCCCTCTTTCGTACCGGGGGGTATAAAAACTGTCGCATTTATACAATATTACTGCTACATCGCTCAGTACCGAGAAACCATGGGCAAACCCTTTAGGTATAAACAGCTGGTCCTTCGAAGCTGAATCAAGTTCAATGCCAAACCATTTACCAAAAGTAGGGGAGTCCTTTCTTATGTCGAGGGCGACATCAAAAATTTTTCCCTCAATTACCCTTATCAGTTTTGCCTGTGCATAGGGATTAAGCTGATAATGCAGGCCCCTGATAACGCCTCTTGATGATTTTGACTCATTATCCTGGACAGGTTGAAAAGGAATACCGGCTTCCGACAGGGCAGCCTGGTTAAATCCTTCGAAAAAATAACCTCTTGTGTCGTAATATACTGTAGGTTTTATGATTACGAGATCTTTAAATTCTGTCTTAATTATTTCCATCCCTGCACTGAAATTATCTTATTCCAACAAAAATATTAATCTCTTCAGACGCTATCCTGAGCAGATATTTACCATACTGGCTGTTTTTAATAGGTTGAGCAAGGGCTGCCAGCTGTTCCCTGTCAATGTATCCTCTTTTATATGCTATTTCCTCAATACAGGAAGCTTTCAGACCCTGGCGCTGTTCAAGCGTTGCAATGAAATTAGCGGCCTGGAGAAGACTTTCATACGTACCTGTATCGAGCCATGCCATTCCCCTTCCCATAAGGTGTATATCAAGATTCCCTTCCTGCAGGTACAGCCTGTTGAGATCGGTTATCTCCAGTTCACCCCGGGCCGAGGGTTTGAGCGACCTGGCTTTTTCTACAACAGTATTGTCGTAGAAATATAATCCTGTTACGGCAAAATTTGATTTTGGCCTGGCAGGTTTCTCTTCTATGCTGAGAACTTTCCTGTTTTTATCAAATTCGACAACACCGTACCTTTCGGGATCATTGACGTAGTATCCAAATATAGATGCCCCTTTTTTCAGTTCAGCGGTTTTAAGCAATACATCCCCGAAACCATGTCCGTAGAAAATATTATCCCCCAGTATCATGCACACAGGATCATTGCTTATGAACTCCTCCCCGATAATGAAGGCCTGTGCAAGACCGTCAGGAGAAGGCTGTTCCTTATAACTGAATTGCATTCCCAGTTCTTTCCCGTCACCCAGGAGGTTTCTGAATCCGGGAAGATCCCTAGGGGTGGATATGATAAGAATATCGCGTATACCTGCAAGCATTAGTACAGATAAGGGATAGTAAATCATTGGTTTGTCATATACCGGTAACATTTGTTTTGATATTGCGTGTGTTATCGGATGAAGTCTTGTACCTGAGCCACCGGCAAGAATAATTCCTTTCATGATACTATTATTTAGAGGTATGTACTTTACTTTTCATGTTTGCAGCTTAAATGCATGAGTTTCCCTGAGATCACTGAAACTATTTAAATGCTATTAACCAGATGTCTATTTAAGCCTTACGTTCGTCAATATTTCGCTGTTACCTGCGTCCTATACCGTAATATTTAAATCCCAGGTTCTTCAGCTCAACAGGATCATATATATTCCTTCCGTCAAAAATCACCTTGTTATTCATCAGTTCTGCGAGCCTGGAAAAATCGGGAAGATGGAACTCGGCCCATTCTGTCATAAGAGCGAGAGCATCCACACCCATAACAACTTCGTATGGATCAGTGGCATATTCAATCCTGTCACCCAGGACTTTTTTGGTCTCCTCCATAGCTGCAGGATCATAAGCCTTTACCCTGGCTCCTTTGCTTAATAATTTGTTTATAAGGTAAATTGATGAAGCTTCCCTAATATCATCAGTTTTTGGCTTGAAGGACAGCCCCCATATCCCAATAAGCCTGTTTTCAACTCTGTTGTCGAAATAGTCAAGTATCTTATTGTAGATTACATTCTTCTGAAATTCATTGGCTTTCTCTACTGCTTTGATAACATT
>DATFLA010000164.1:0-7309 GCA_035268305.1 Bacteroidales bacterium
CATTGATCCTGACGATAACAACACGATATATTCAAGTACCTTTTACGGTAACCTGGCCAGAGCCGAAATAGATGATTACCCGGCCAGCATAAAATACCTGCTTCCAAACAGGCTGCCCGGGGAAGTACCCCTCAGAGGACAATGGGTAGCACCAACGATGATATCAAAATTTAACCACGATATTATTTATCACGGTATGCAGTTCGTAATGAGATCTAAAGACAAAGGTGATACCTGGGATTTTATAAGTCCCGACCTGTCATATAACGATCCTGCAAAAAGAGGAGATATAAACTACCAGACAATTTCAGTGATGGATGAATCCCCTCTCAGATTCGGACTGGTTTATGCCGGCACCGACGACGGAAGAATATGGAGGACAAAAGACAGTGGTAAAACATGGGAAGAAATACGCAGCGGAGCTGTCCCTGTAAAATTTGTTTCCCGTATCGTTGCCTCAGAATATGATATGGGAACCGTTTACATGACACAGACGGGAAGAAGAGATGATGACTTCCAGGTGTATATATGGAAATCGACTGATTTTGGTGATACATGGCATGACATCTCAGGTAATATCCCTGTTGGACCTGTTAATGTTATCAGGGAAGATCCCGTGAATAAGGATATTCTTTATGCCGGTACCGATGCCGGTGTCTTCATAAGCAAAAATGGAGGAAAGAATTGGGATGTACTGGGCGATCTTCCCTTCGTATATGTCCACGATCTGGCCATTCATCCGCGCGACAATATGATTATTATTGCAACTCACGGGCGGGGAATGTGGGTAATGGATGCAAATCCCATCAATGAGAAGGATAAAAAACCACATTACTACTACGAAGAAGAACCTGCCGAAGTGGATTGACTATATCTGTTCCACAATGCTCCTGAAAAGCCCCGGCCACCAGCTGATCTTACCCCAGCGCTTACCGTTCCGTACTATCAGTATCTTTTTCCGTGGACTTATATAAATAAACTGGCCCAGCACACCGATGGCTGTGTAATCATAACTCCCGTCGTTACTCCTGATACCCCACCAGCAATATTTATAATAAAGGTTCTTATCGTTAAAAAACATTGTGTAAGGGTAGAAATTCCTGCCGGTATAATAATCACTATCTTTTGGAGCAAAAGGTTCAGAGGATTCTCTTACCCATTTCTCCGGTATTATTTGCCTTTCACCCCATTTACCGTTATTTAGAAACAACATACCGAACCTTACAAAATCGATACTACCTGCATTTATGCCGCTTTCCATCTTGGGAAAATCCGTTTTCCTGCTATCGAGGTTCCATGATGCTTCAAATTCCATCCCCAAAGGTTTCCATATTTTTTCCTGCAGATAAGCATAGGGCAGCATACCGGTGGAACGGTTAAGAATAATTCCAAGAAGAATAGTATTATAATTTACATATTTAAAATATCTGCCCGGCTCATCTTCCTGTTTTGTTCTTTTTAATACAAGTCTTTGTATATCAGGATAATAGTATGATGCCGGCTCGTCACTCCATGGATAAAGAGAAGAATTATAGTACAAACCCGACGACATCATGAGCAGGTGTTTCAGTGTTAAATCCTGCGATACCTTAACCTTTAACTCCGGAATATAATCAATTACCCTGTCATTAATGCTCCCAATATGTCCTTCATCAATAGCGATACCAACCAGTGCTGAAGTAAACGACTTGGCAACAGAAAAAGATGTATTGACGGAGTTGCGTGAGTAATCATTAAAGTATTCTTCAAAAAGGATATTCCCATCTTTAACTATTATAAACGATGTTGTTTCTGTTGATATCAACAGGTCCTTCAGTGAGGATCTGTATGTTTCTTTCCTGTAACGGTATTCAAGGTTCTTAAAAAGCTCCGGGGGATTCATCCATTCCTTATCTTCCCTGCCTAATACTGATACGCGGCTTCCCTTTTCAATCCTTGCTGTAGGGAATCTTTTAAAATCGCGTATGGTAGGATTATTCCAAAAGGCATACCGCGATAAATAAATTAAATTATCAATCATACATATTAACTAAACTATACGTTCCATTATTAAATCTCCCTCACTCCCCAGTACTTGTTAATATCAGTCCATTTATATATCACAGGTCTTTCGAACTTTCTCGTTGCCAGCGCTATATTTTCTCCTCTTATTTCAATGCCTGAAATATCCACCGGCATCATTCCGGCTTTATGAGCCAGCTGAAGTGCAGGTATCGCGCCAGGATCAAATCCCATCAACGTGGAACCCACTATATCAGCTGCCAGGGGTGAGGTCCCTGCCACTATAAGTCCCATATCGACAAGGCTCCCATCCGAAGGGCCATTCCCTTCCATAGCCGATGATGCGTCAATAACACAAAAGCCTGTTTTTACAGCCCTGTTCATATCAACTATTTCAAAGTCGATACCCTGTGAGCCTCTCTCTGCTGCCTTGTCATGCAGCCACGACCTGACTGAATAATATTCAGTTCCGGGATAAAGACCAATAAGGTTCTTCATGGCAAGGGTTACAGTTGCAAGTGTATGAGTCTTCATCATTGGGACGGAACAAACAAGATCGGCTTCAGTCAGGGTCCTGTGAATTTTTACCGAGCTGGCAGCGAATCCACCTTCCAGGGGTACTTCTACTATATCTCCGGAGTGAAGGTTTATCAACGGAATATCGAGTGAGCGTGCCATTTCTGTATATCCCAGGGTATCATACACATATTTCTGCATACTATCAAGGATATCCTTTTTCCTTGTACGACATATGTCGCTTCCTATTACGTTGAATTTTTCAGCTGCAGCCGATCCCTCTCCTATCATCACATTCTTTCCGGCTTTCTTTAACAGGCTGGCAAGGGCACCCACTACCTCAGGTTTTGTTGTACATCTTCTGTCAGCAGTAACGAGATTTGGCTTCAGGACGATACTTTGAATGTCTTTTGTTACATATTCAATTCCTCCCAGCAGGCCGGCTGCCTCCTTTACGGCACCTGCAATGTCCCCGTTTTTTATCCTTACAATACCAACTATTTCTTTCTTCTCCTGAAGACTCTGAATGCCGGCCTTCAACACGGGAATACCCATTACTGCAGAACCCACGGCAGCTACTGTTGCTGATTGAATGAACTTACGGCGACTGTATCCGGAATTTTTCATAAGGCAGAAGTATTTAACTATTATGCTGTAAAACAAACACTAAGTTAAATATTTTCCATGATCCGGAGGCTTATTACTGTTTAAAAAGGTAATAAATTACACCTTGGCACCGGTTGCAAACCGGCGCCAACAAAGCAAATAGTTGCTGGCCCAGCAAGCTGGCCATTGCATGTATCTTATATTAAATATTTAAACCAAAATGCCTTAAAATGGTTAACTTTATATGAAACACTTTTAAGAAATACATTTGCTGCCTGCCAAAACCATAAGGGGCTGAATGTTATAATAATACCTTTGAGAGTTTTGTGTCTGACAGGCGGACTAAGCAGTTAAAAAACAGTTATTTGACAATTCCCGGCATATATTATAACTGAGACAAAGTTCCTATTTTGAATATAAAAACAGACATTATGAAAACTTTTCTGGTCAGGAGTATCCTTACCATCTTCTTGGTAACACTTCTTGCAGGCTGTAATACACCTAAGGTTGAGAATGTAACAATCGAACCTCCGGAAATATTGTATGGTAAACTATTCTATGCTGTTCAGTCAGATAAAAACATCTTTCCCGACAGTAAGACTTTCGTCGATTGCATACCCAGGGAAGATCCGTCTCTGATAAGAAAGAAATTCTCGGAATTGCAAGACACATCATCGGAAGCTATTAAGGCATTTGTCAGTGAAAATTTCATTATTCCCAACAATGAAGACAGCTATGTAACCGATTCATCATCAATTAATGAGCATATTAAAAAACTCTGGGATGTATTAAAGAGGGAGCCCGATGTGCAGAGGTCAGGTACCCTTATACCCCTGCCATATCCCTATATTGTCCCGGGAGGACGGTTCCGGGAAATATATTACTGGGACAGCTATTTTACCATGCTGGGGCTGGAGCAGGACAAACAAACCGGAATGATAAGAGATATGATTAATAACTTTTCTTATCTGATTGATAAGTACGGATATATTCCCAATGGCAACCGGACATATTACCTTGGCCGCTCACAACCTCCATTCTATCCGGTTATGGTATCAATACTGGCAGAAGCAACATCGGATACCGCATATAAGCACTACCTCAGCTATATGGAAAAAGAATACACCTTCTGGATGGACGGTTCAGAACAACTCTCGGGACCTGGTGACACTTTCAGAAGAGTAGTGGAGCTGGGCGATGGAGAAATCCTGAACAGGTATTGGTCTGACAGTGACATACCCAGGTCGGAAAGTTACCGTGAAGATGTAAATACTGCGCGGGAGGCCATGGTTCATAACCCGGGTAAAAGCCTGAATGAAGTCTACAGAAATCTCAGGGCAACGGCAGAATCGGGCTGGGACTTCACGAGCAGATGGCTTTCTGCTGACAGCAGTGGTGCCTGGAAATTATATACTGTTCATACAACCGATATAATACCCGTTGATCTTAATGCCCTCCTATATAACATGGAGCATACTCTTTCAAAAACATACCAAATGGAAGGTGATTCGGTAAAAGCTTCTTTTTACGCCAAAAGATCGGAACAGCGTAAAAACGCTATGATGAAATATTGCTGGGATAACAAAAATGGCTTCTTCGTTGACTATAATTTCAAAAAAGGTACTGAAACGGGCATCCTTTCACTTGCCGGTATGTACCCCTTATTCTTCAAAATCGCAAGCGATGTACAGGCAAAAAAAGCTGCAGAGAATATCCGCAGGTCATTCCTTGCACCGGGAGGTGTTACCCCCACCCTTGAAAAAACGGGAGAACAGTGGGACTCACCAAACGGCTGGGCCCCGCTGGAATGGATAACAATCAGGGGATTAAAAAATTACAATATAGACGACCTGGCCTCAACGATAGAAAAGAGATGGCTAAGACTCAATAAAAAGGTATACCAGGCTACATACAAGATGCTGGAGAAATATGATGTAGTAGACACCACGAAGAAAAGTGGCGGAGGGGAATACCCGACACAGGACGGTTTTGGATGGACAAACGGCGTTTACCAGAAGCTCTCTGAAAATTAATTACTCAGGTAAATATATTTCTCTTTCTTTTCGCTTACCATACCTATCAGTGAGGCAGATGTTAACCCGGCTTCATGCAGGTCATTTATCATCTTTTCAGTATTTTCCGGCGGTACACTTATCAGCAGTCCGCCTGATGTTTGTGCATCAAAAGCAACCATTTTCAGATTATAATCCATTCCAGGTTCAGTATGAAGATGTTCGTCAACGAACTCCAGGTTTCGGAAAGAGGCTCCCGGGATACAACCCTCATCTATCAGGTTATAAGTATTCCCGATAAGGGGAACCTTTTTCAGATGGATATTAATTGTGACATCACTGGCTTTTGCCATCTTATATGCATGCCCTGCAAGTCCGAAACCAGTGATATCGGTAGCTCCTTTAACGTGGTACTTTTTCATAATGTCTGCTCCTGATTTATTAAGGAGCTTCATTAACCTTTTCGCTTCTGTCACATCTTCATCACCTGTCATGCCAAGTCTCTGCCCGGCCATTATAACCCCGGTGCCCAATGGTTTTGTAAGGATTAGATTATCGCCCGGATGTGCTCCGGAATTGGTTATTATGGCTGAAGGGTTTACATAACCTACAACAGCGAGCCCGTACTTGGGTGGGAAATCATCAATAGTATGCCCTCCTATTATTCTCACACCAGCTTCGGAAGCCTTGTCAAAACCACCTCTCAGTATGTCGGAATAGGCTTCCATTGGCAGCCTTGAAGCAGGGAACATCATAATATTAAGAGCAAGTACAGGATCTCCTCCCATAGCATATACATCGCTTATGGAATTTGCAGCGGCTATCTCACCAAATTCATATGGCTCACTGCATACCGGCGGGAAAAAATCAGTTGTGAGAACAAGAGCAAGTTCATCATTTATACGGTAAACTCCTGCATCGTCGTGTGTATCTATGTCAACAAGGATATCAGGATCATCAGGAAGGGGTAGGTAACTGAGTATCTCTTCCAGCTGTTTAGGTGAAATCTTCGATGAACATCCACCATACTCAACCATTTGAAGCAGATCAATTTTCATTGCATTAAACTTTTAGCCCTCAGGGTCTAACAATATTACCTGCTGAGGCCAGGGCCTCCGCAATAACAAACATATTACTCTGAATTCCTGTTTCTATTTCCTTTTCAAGCTTATAGTAATTTACACATGTTGCACAAAAAAGCAGTTCAACTCCCATTTTTTCAATGTCGTCCAGGTCCTTCGCAGTTTCCGACCCTTTAACCGCCAGGGTAACCCCCCTGTTATAAAATACCATTTTAGCGGGCAGCTTATCGAGATCCTTCACTGCCTTTATGAAATTAACCATCAGCAGCTTACCGAGTTCCTCATCTCCTTCCCCCATTTTATCTGATGTAACAGCAATTACAAAATCACCTTTTTCAAAATGAGCGATTCCTGTTGTACAATAATCTTCTACATTCTCATTGCTGAGCTCTGCTTCCGATTTCGTTATTGTAACCTCCCATATACCTTCCTTCTCACTTACTTCGAAAAGGGTATTATTGTCACGCAGGAACCGTTTGACATTATCAAGCGATGTTTTATTATCGATAATAACAATAAAAGAATCTCCTTCAGCAGATTCCCTTAAAGCCTTTCTGGTTCCAATCAAAGGAGCCGGACACAACTGTCCTTTTGTATCAACTATTTTCATAATACTGTAAAAAGTGAAATGCAAAAATACAAAAGAAAAGTTGAAAAATAATATCCGCATATACGACAAGGAATATCACTGAATTACGAGCTAATTATATACCTTTGAGTATCCTAAAAAGAATATCATGAAAAAACTCTTTCTTCATTCCTCGCTGATAATATACCTGTTCATATCCGGGGTCTGTTCGGCTCAGGATTCTGCCCTGAAAATAGCATTGCCCGGGTCGTGGTTTGGGAAACTAAACACAGGAGCACTTGAATTAAGAGTTATTTTCAATATTACAACTAAAGGGAATGACTCGCTCATAGCCACACTCGACAGTCCGGACCAGGGAGTGAAAGGTATTAAGATAGGACCGGTATTACTTAAAGGTGACTCAATAATAATATCGGCTCCACTTTTACGTGCTTCTTTAAACGGAGAAATCAAAAGTGATACTACAATCGACGGACGGTGGACGCAGTCAGGCATGACTCTGC
>DATFLA010000165.1:0-2507 GCA_035268305.1 Bacteroidales bacterium
ACAGAGTGCTTTGGAATTACAGGTGCCGGTACCGTCTATTGATATGGCCGTAATAATGAGAAACCTGTCTGTTTACGAGGAAGAAAGACAGAAGGCTTCAGTATTGTATCCCGGCAAGCCGGGTAAATTTAACGGCAACAGAGATCTCTTTCTGGAGCAAATTCACGACAGCCTCTATGCGTCGTTTGTTATTGTCTTTGCTCAGGGAATGGCATTGCTTACTACTGCTTCTTCAAAATATAATTATAACCTTGATCCCGGCGTGGTTGCGCAAATATGGCGGGGAGGGTGTATTATAAGGGCATCATTGCTGGAGGACATAATGAAGGCATTCCGGAATAATCCGGGCTTGTCAAATATGTTACTTGATAATAAATTTTCAGGATTGATAAATGAATCTTTGGGCTCCCTCAGGCTTGTTGTAGCAAAAGCGGCCGAAACAGGTATCCCCGTTCCGGGATTAATGTCGGTCCTTGCTTATATCGATGCATACCGTAGTGCATGGCTGCCTGCAAATCTTATACAGGCGCAGCGCGATTTTTTCGGGGCACATACTTATGAACGAATCGACACAAAAGGGACATTCCATAGTGACTGGTTAAAAAACAAATGATTATGAAATCCGGAGAAAATAAAAAACCCACAATATTCACAATTTTCGGTGGTGCAGGTGATCTTACATGGAGAAAACTTGTGCCGGCATTATACAGTATTTCACACGACCGTTCCATGCCTTCTCATTTGGCCATCGTTGCAGTCGACAGAGCCGAGCTTAACAATGAGCAACTGCGTAAACGTCTTCATGATGGTGTGAAGAGATTTTCCCGTTGTGGCGTTGTAAGCAACGACGACTGGGATACATTTGCAGAGCATATCTACTACCTGCAGGGCGATTTTAAAAGTATCGGGACATATAATAACCTGAAGTCGCAGCTTAAAAAGCTTGAAGAGGAATGGAATAGTGAGGTGGAAATGATTTTTTATATGGCAACACCACCGGCCATGTTCGGTGAGATACCTAAATATCTTGGCGAATCGGGGCTTGCAAATGAACGCCACCGTTCACGTATTGTAGTCGAGAAACCAATAGGTAGTAACCTTGAGTCGGCCAGGGATCTGAATAAGATATTTACTGATAGTTTCCTTGAATCACAAATATTCAGGATAGACCATTACCTGGGAAAGGAAACAGTACAGAATATACTTGCATTCCGGTTTGCAAATCCTCTATTCGAGCCTCTTTGGAACAGGGGATACGTTGATTATATCACTATCACAGTTGCGGAAGCTCTTGGCATAGGTCACCGTGGTGAATATTATGACAAATCAGGCGCTCTCCGGGATATGATTCAGAATCACCTTATGCAGCTCTTATGCCTTGTGGCTATGGAGCCAATGGTATCCTTTGATGCTGATGAGATCAGGAATAAAAAAGCGGATGTGCTGCATAGTGTAAGACCCTTATCGCATGATGATGTTAATAAATATGTAGTTAGGGGCCAGTATGGCAAGGGTTCTGTCTGCGGTCAGGATGTAGACGGTTACAGGCAGGAAACAGGTGTGTCTCCGGATTCGCAGACAGAATCGTATGCTGCCATGAGGTTGTTTGTTGATAACTGGCGCTGGCAGGGTGTTCCGTTTTATCTGAGGACGGGAAAGCGTCTTCCACGGGCAACATCCGAAATTGTTATTCATTTTCGCTCTGTGCCTCACAGGTCATTCCCGAAAGAAGCTTCAATTAACTGGCAATCGGCAGGATTAAAAATATCCATACAGCCCGATGAAGAAATTACCCTCAGGTTCCAGGCTAAGGAGCCCGGACCTGATGTGCTTCTCAGACCTGTGGATATGAAGTTCAATTACAGGGAGAGCTTTAAAGGACCTCATCCCGAAGCATATGAGACCCTTTTATGGGACCTGATACAGAATGATGCAACGCAGTTTATGCGGTCCGACCAGGTGGAGGCTGCATGGCGGATACTGACACCGGTACTTGAAGTATGGGGGAATGATAAGCCAGACGATTTTCCTAATTACCACGCTGGCACATGGGGCCCGGAAACAGCAGATAAACTAACTGGGCAACATGGACACCACTGGATGTTACCGGAATTAAGATAATTATATTTTACATATTATTAGGGTATTAAAGGGAGGGTAAAGTCATGAAAGATATATTATCTAATGAAGATATTAGCAGGATAGATGCATACTGGAGAGCAACGAATTATATATCCGTTGGTCAATTGTACCTACGCGATAATCCCTTATTGCGTAAGAAGCTGGAACTGGCACATGTAAAATCAATGCAGCTCGGACACTGGGGAAGTACACCGGGGCAGAATTTCATTTATGTTCATCTTAACAGGATCATAAAAAAATATGACCTCGATATGATATATATTTCAGGACCCGGGCACGGAGGACCTGCCCTTGTAGGTAATACTTACCTGGAAGGGACATATAGTGAGATATATCCTCATATAACACAGGATGAAGACGGACTT
>DATFLA010000166.1:0-6335 GCA_035268305.1 Bacteroidales bacterium
TATTAAAAGAAAAATAAGATGAAAACACTAAAGATTCTGAAGTTTACGGGTTTTGCGATCCTTGGAATTGGTTTTGTATTCCTGGCAGTATTCTTAACAATGAGTCTGTGGAACGCTTTAATACCTTCATTGTTCCACGGACCTGTTCTGACCTTCTGGCAGACAGCCGGTTTGTTTATACTCTCCAAAATATTGCTCACCGGTGTAGCACCGGGTCATCATGAAAGCAGAAGAAAAAAGGTAAGGTCCGATGAATGGAGAGAACACTACAGGGAGAGGTTTTGTAAAGAACAGGGCAATAAAGAGGAAGCAAAGACTGGACCCGCTTAATTCTGAAGTCCGGTAAAACAGGGCAGGTTTATAATTACCGGGTTTGTCTCCGTGATCACTGTAATAATGCTGGTATCACTATATTGTAAAATTGTAGCATATATGAAGCTGCCGCGAAAATCACAGGGATCGCGGAGTAATATCATGAAATTCCTGGTTACATCATGAATTATCCGAATTATTGAGAATATCCTGGACAATTTTTGTCACACTTCGGAAATCAATTTTCCCTGTTCCCATCATTGGCAGGTCCTTTATCACAACAAATTGCCTCGGTAGTGCTATATTGGGTAATTCAGCACCCATTTTCCTCAGGATTTCTGTTTTGTTAACCTCAATATTTACGGTAGCAATAATTGAAGCACCTTTTTTCTCATCAGATACTTCCACCACACAGCAGGAGACTCCCATGGGAAGGTGTTTTTCGAGAGTGTTTTCTACCTTTACAAGTGATACCATTTCACCACCTATCTTTGCAAAACGCTTGAACCTGCCGGCATGCCACAGGTAACCGTCATCATCGAGATAACCCATATCTCCTGTATCGTACCAGCCATCCACGATGGCAGCCTCCGTAAGTTCAGGATCATCATAATATCCTTTCATTACCGAATCGCCTTTGACAAGTATCTTTCCGACTAATCCATTACCGCATTCCTCTCCTGTTTCAAAATTCTCAATTTTTACCTTCATGCCGGGAATTACTTTCCCTGTACTACCCGGCCTGTTATTCTCGTGGGTATTGGAGGAAATAACAGGGGATGTCTCAGTAGCCCCATACCCCTCAAGCAATGTCACTCCGTGTTTTTTCATATATCCCTCGCGCAGGGCGTCAGGACATTTATCGGCGCCTGCCACCATGAGCCTCAGCGATTTAAAGTCTCCCGGTTCGGATTTATGAAGATAGCCCCAGAAGAAACTTGGTGTGCCGACCATCATTGTAGGTTTTTCCTCGCGTGCTATTGTGCTCACAGTCTGGAAATCGAGAGGATTGGCATAGGTAATCATTGTTAAGCCATGAAAGAAAGAAACCCACAGGTTGACAGTGAGACCGAAGACATGGAAAAAAACAAGGTTGGCAAGCAGGATATCAGAGCTTACTATACCTAAGTGTTCGCTGAAATTAATAATATTTGATGTTATATTAAGGTGACTTAACTGTACCGCTTTAGGATCTTTTTCGCTTCCGCTGGTGAAAAGGATCGTGGCAGTGTCGTTTTCATTTCCCTGGTGGATATTGTTAAGAAGCATATTCAAAGGCAGTTTTGATTTTAATGCTGCTTTGAGTTTTTCACCTGTAGTAACACTTTCCATAATGTCCTCAATCATCACCATACCGTCAATTACAGGGCAGTCTATCTTTTCAAGAAGTGACTTCGAAGCAATAATTGTACTGAACCGGCATTTCTTCTGAGCATACCGTGCATTGCTTTCCGCTCCAGTGGAATAATTGATCATTACCGGTATCCTGCCGCTCATAAGGGCAGCCACCGCCGCAAGAGAACATCCTGCTGAGGTGGGGACCATTATACCAATAAAGCCTTCATCGTATTTCCTGAATTTTGAAGCAAGGATAAGGGCCCCGATCAGGGCTTTCGAATATGTGACCCGGCTTCCTGTTGTTTTATCAATGATGGCAAGCTTACCTGAATTTTTTTTGGCCATCCTTACAAATTGATGATGAAGTAACATGAACGAAAATTATTAAAATTAAAACCGTATTTCTCTTTCATATCGCCGTACAGCCGGCGGCAATCCGGAAGAACAAAAACTATGTATTGTGTAATAAATATTTCCAGTGAAAAAACAGAAAAGATCAGCCGGTCTATTTAATACTTAATTGCATTACCATTTTCACTATTACCCTCAGGCACCAGGAGACAAAATACACTAATACACTGTATTCACCTTAAATTATGATTATTATCATTTATCAACTGATCCGGTCGGGTAAGTCAATTTTTCGCAAATAAACATAAAAAATCAATTTTTAATGCAATATGTGTATTTTTTTCTCTCATACTGATAACCCTCAATTTGTCCCAAAGATGTAAAATGAATTGCAACCAATATGCCAATAACAAGTCACCAAAACTATAAAAAGCTAACAATAAGAATGTTGTCTTTATAATCCAGCCCTTGTGTATTAGCAGTTAGCATTGACTTTAAAGAAAGTCACTGATTTTTACGGAATTTCTATTGATGAGTATATTGTACTTTATACCAGGTGCTTACTTACAATATCCCTTTTTGAAAAGGGGGCCAGCAAAAATCTTTTCATGATTTTCACCTGGTTCAGCCAGGATATTTTGGCTCCGTTCTTATTGTTTTCAATCATCTTTGATACAAGGAACGGTGTTACAGTTTCCGGGTCATTGGCAAGAATATTATATATCCTTATCAGTTGCCTGTTGTTTTCCGGATCTTCTCTCAGGGGCTTGAGTGTTAGGTCTGTGAGGACCATCCCGGGACTTATTGTTCCTACAATTACAGGACCGTTTTTCACTTCCGCCGAAAAGGCATCGGTAAAATACCGTACGGCACACTTCGAAGTGCCGTACGGTGTCAGTCCGGGTATCTTTCGTCCGTTACTGCCAAGACCTTCCATATTGTATATTGCACCGTATCCCTGTTTTAACATCCTGTTATAGACAATATGTGTTGCCAGCATCAGGCCTTTCACATTTACATTTATTACTTTCTCAAACATTTCTGTTGACATCAGGTTGAATGTTTCCCTGTCATTTGTCATCCCTGCATTATTGATCCATATATCCACATTACCGAATTTACCTGCAGCTTTTTCCCACATGGCAGTAATATCCATTTCCGATGTGACATCACATTTAACTGTAATGTATTCTCCGCTGAAAGAGGCATCTTTCAGTTTTTCCAGCGACTTTTCCATTGATATGGCGGAAGTACCGGAATAGGCGACGTTCCACCCTTTTTTCAGAAAGTCCTTAGCCATCCCCGCACCAATGCCTCTCGTGCCGCCTGTTATTACTGCTGTCTTCATTTATATAACTATTTGTTAAACATATCATTTTGCAGGCCGTGAGAAAGGCGGAGCCTTTATGTCGAGGTTCACATCCTTTATCAGCTTCATAGTTTCTTCTATGGCTTTCTCAAGCTGGGCATCCCTGCCTTCTGATAGTGACAGGGCATCCTGTCTTACATCAACATCAGGCGGTACACCTTTGTTCTCAGCTATCCACTCATTATTATAGGGATCGAATATTGCGTTATCCGGGGCTGTAATATATCCACCGTCCACAAGACTGTAGTGGACTGAAGATTTAACAAGTCCTCCCCACGTTCTTGAACCGATCAGCTGACCTACTTTCTGTTGTCTGAATACCCATGGGAAGAAGTCACCACCCGAACCCGACATCTCATTAATAAGCAAAACTTTGGGTCCAAGTATCCCTGATGGCAGCAGTCCTGGTTTTCCTCCAGGCACTTCATTCGTATAGGCAGCACGAAGAGTTCTTTTCATAAGGTCGACCATGTAGTCATCAAGCAGGCCTCCGCCGTTGAATCTCTCATCGATAACGGCTCCTTTCTTGTTTTGCTGGGCAAAGAAATACCTGTTAAAGGATACAAGTCCCTGATATCCTGTGTTAGGTATCCAAACATAGGCAAGCTGACCGCCCGACAAACTGTCGACAAGGCGCCTGTTGTCCTCTACCCATGCTCTTTGCCGCAGTGCAGTCTCACTTCTTATTGGTTTAACTGTTACTGTCCATGAGCCCTTATAATCAGGAGAACTGTTAATATTAAGAGTGGTTTGTTGATCCAGGGTCCCGTCGAGAAACATAAAAGGATTCTTGTCAGCAGTCATCTCATTCCCGTTAATACCAACAATGTAATAGCCTTCCCTGATTTTAATCCCGGGCTGGTCGAGCGGGCTTGTCAGGTTGGGATTCCAGCTTTCCGTGGTATATATCCGTTTTATTTTCCACCTGTTATTATCAGCAATAAGGTCGGCGCCAAGCAGGCCCACTTTTTCCTTTTCCACTTCAGGAAAGTCGCCTCCGCCAACAAAACTGTGCCCGACGGAAAGTTCTCCGTTCAACTGGTCTAAAATATATGTCAGATCCGTTCTGTGCCTGATATATGGTATGAGAGGAGCATATTTGGTATACACTGAGTCCCAGTTACGACCATGCATTCCCGGATCGTAGAAATAATCTTTTTCATATCTCCAGGCTTCTTCGAAGATCTGTTTCCACTCCTGCTGCCTGTCGATTTTCATCTGAAGGTTTACGCCAAGTGTTTTTCCATCATCTCCTGGTTTGGAAGCATCAAGTACTTTCCATGACTTACCCGAACGTACAAGAAGTTTGTTGCCATCAGCTGATACTGATACTGAACCGACACCACCGGCAAATTCTTTCAGTTTTCTCTCTTTCAGGTCGAATTTCTGAAGTGTCAGTCCGGGCTTGTTGGCTACGTTCTCAGCAATAAAGACAGTACCTTTAGGCCCATTTACAATGTATCTGTATTTTCTTTCAGGTATCGGCAGGGGAATAGTCCTCCTGTCTATATCTGCAAAATCTATATTTACATTGCCTGATGTATCGGCCGGGGCAGCTTTTTCATTTCCTTTTTTCTTTTTCTCAGGCTTCTTTACTTCCTCTTTTTTGTCAGCTTTTTCAGATGGTTTTTCTTCGTCGCTTCGTAAACTGAAAGGTGAGGCATCGTCCTTATTTAGGTTTATTATATAACATTCATAATCAGGACTTGAATTCATTGAGCTTGTATTTGCCCATCCTGAGCCCAGTGCCACTTCTGTACTGGCAAGAAAATACAAATGTTTACGATCTAGGTCCCATGCAGGCGAAAAGCAATCGGCAAAGATATTAGTGACCGGCCGTACTTTATTATCCTCCTTTGACCATACAGTGACCCTCCTGAAATTATTATGACCTGTTTTTGCATAGGCCAGCCACTTTGAGTCGGGAGACCATCTTAATCCCATAGATCCCCTTTCAATATTGATACCACCTGTATCTATTGTAACTATAGTCTCTTTTTCAATATCCAGAACCCTGATCCTGACATCATCATCCTCAAAGGCAATCATTTTACCATCGGGTGACCATACAGGTTCCCAGGCCATTTTTGATACTCCTATAGGTATCTGTTTTGGCTTGGTCAGCCCGTCCTGAGATGCAATCATAAGCACGTAGTCCTTGTTTCCTGAATCAGAGAACCATGCTATTTTATCACCTTTTGGTGACCAGAGGGGAGCCCTGTCGGCTGCACCTGAACTTGATGAGATATTACGCACATCACCATATTCAACAGGTACAGTAAAAATATCTCCATGAGCCTCCATTATGGCGCGTTTCCCTGTTGGAGAAACAGAAGCATCCGTTATCTGATCGCTTACATCGACCCATCTCGTTTCCGCCCAGGGGAAATCACCTGTTATTTCTATATCAAGTTGTTTCGTTTCACCTGTTACAGGATCGAGCACATAGATATAACCATCGCGTTCGAATGCCAGTTTCTCCTTTCCAGAGAGCCATTTTATATCTGACCCTTTGTAATGGGTTACCTCTTTAAGTTCTTGTGTTGAAAGTGTAAAGGACCAGATATTAACTGTCCAGTCGCGGTCAGAGAGAAAATATATTTTATCACCCAGCCAAACAGGCAGGATGTCCTTGGATCTTTCATTTGGAATAAGTATCTCTGAGTTGTCTTTAAGATTCAGCACTGTGAGGGCGGTGTTCTGTCCTCCCCTGTAGTCGCGCCATTCCTTGTCCCACCTGTTGACCCTGTCGAGTACTATGCTGTTACCGTCGGGTGAGAAGGAACCGCTTGTTCCCCATTGTGAAGTCAGTTGCACTGATGGTCCTCCTGTCACCGCAACAAGCCACAGGTGTTCAACGGAAGGCTGGCCGAAGTCTCTTGATGTGGCATAAAGCACTGAGGATGCGTCTGGTGTCCATCCTCTTGTTACAGCCCCGGAAGGATGCCATGTAAGTTGCCGGGGG
>DATFLA010000167.1:0-3622 GCA_035268305.1 Bacteroidales bacterium
ATGCTGATGGCTAAAACCCTTTTATATATGAAGGATAAAGGATACAAATATGCCAACCTGGGACTGGCTCCTCTGTCAGGAATTGAAGGTGGAAATTTTGCAGAGAAGACTGTTCGTTATGCATATGAGAACCTGAGAGCCTTCGGACATTTCAAAGGATTAAGGAGATATAAAGAGAAATTTTTTCCCCGCTGGGAGAAAAAATTCCTCGTTTACAACTATGATTATCATCTTTTCCAGATACCAAATGCTCTAAGAAGGGTATCGGAAGGAAAATAGAAATTCTATTATAAGGAGATTCAATCTTTGCTGGCATCACGGGTAAGGGTCAAAGGTATTTCTCCTTCGAAGTAAATTGCCTTACCTGTCATTTTTGCTTCATCTTCCATTTTAAGAAGCACTTTTACATCCTGGTTCTCAACGTAAACAGAAAACATAAGACTGTCGCCTGTGGCTTTGACATTTTCACCTGGTATCTTGTAATCATCATAACCGGCGAAAGACATTGTTGTTTTAGGTTTGCTATTTTCAAAAACGACTGTAATAAGTCCGTTAGTATAGCCTTCGGGAGCATAGGGAGCATCGAATTTCCATGTACCGGCCGGACTTTGTTTCTTGGCTTTATCCTGTGCATTAACAGCACATACTGCCATTAAAAGGATTACAAATAATGTAATAGTTTTTCTTTTCATAATGCTTGGGTTTAATTTATTTCAAATTTAAAAATCTAAATCTGAAAAACAACCACCAATATTGAAAACGACCGGCTTTTCCGTCTAATTACATGTTGCTTAGGCAAAAACACAGGATACAAAGCTTATGTTAAGAAGATAACCTGACAGAATATCAGATCAACAATATCTTAAATCCCAGAAGGTTGAGAAAATTAGTTCCTGGGCAGAAAATTTTAAAAGCGCCCGGCCATAGCTTTTTAAGATATATATCCTGTTGTTCCCTCACATGAATAATGAGTTCATCAAGCTCAGTTTTGTTATCATCGTTATGGTTATAACCAAGTGTATTTATAAGTTGTGAAAGATCGTTGTAACGTCCGAGGTTAGTGGTAAGCGAATTTAGTTTTTTTTCGAGTGATTTGACGGATTGGGTATTAAGAGGCCTGAAAAAATAGAGCTGATACAGGAAGTCCTTCGATCTTTTTCTGAATTCATGAACTGTAGTTTCAGATGGTTGGTTTCTGGCCGCCAGGTAACTGGCAGAGGCCTTTTCAAATGTAGTACCCAGTTCTCTTATCAGTTCCTGAGGATCAAAAGCATTCATTGATCTGAACCTGATCCTGTAAGCTGTCTTATGAAGCAGTTCCGCTGCACCGGTAAGTTTCTCCTTTAATTCCGGTGATGGTACAGTTCCTACTGATGCATTATTAAGAAGTGAGTTTATCTCATCAACACCTGCCAGGTGAACGAATATGTCAGTATAAGTCTTTCTCAGGTCTTTAAGCACCTTTCGCTGAACTGAGTTATCTCTCAGGTCGCTCAGCAGGCGACCTGCCATTTTTAGAGATTTAAGGTCCTTTACATTAAGATCACTTTCATCCTGTGAGGCAATAAGTTTCAGTACGGCACGCGATTTTTTTAGCAATACCCTGATATCATGGACAGCCTTCTCATCCGGCACATCATACTTCTTTATCAAAAGCTGTGTTTTCCTCAGGTATCCTGCCATGACAGGTTTTATATCCTTTATTTTAACATAACCGGTGTCAGCCATAACGTAAATATCAAAATTAGCCATTTTGCTAAAGGTAATCATTAAACAGATATTAATCAAGCAGATGGGATTGTAGTTTCAAATGCGCACATTCACAAATCCCTGTTTTACTGTCTTTTACCTTAGACATGATTAAAAGAGGTGTTAGTTTATATAATTACAACCCCATTCCGGAAGAACATTCATACAGATTTGTTTGTATTATTTAAAACATTAAACAGGAATGCATCATCAACAGCATATCCGGTTATTAAAAGAAAAAGTTAAATTTGTTATTCATAACAAATTAAAATTAACACGATGAGTAAGATAACAAAGGGTCAGAGAATTGGTATTCTCACCGCCGGAGGCGATTGCCCGGGTCTAAATGCAGCAATACGAGGTGTTGGAAAGACAGCAATTGTCAAGTATGATATGAAACTTATGGGCATAAGCGACGGGTTCTCCGGAATGATAAACAAGGAATACAGGGAGCTTACAGAAAATGATCTTTCTGGAATACTAACCCTTGGCGGAACAATTCTGGGCACATCAAGGGAAAAACCTTTTAAGGGGAGTAATAAGGGCAAGAACGAGATAAGCAAACCTGTACTCATAAAAGAACATTATGAACAGATGGGGCTCGATTGCCTTGTATGCATTGGAGGAAATGGTACTATGAAGACAGCCAACCTGCTATCACAGGAAGGTCTTAATGTTGTAGGCATACCAAAGACAATTGATAATGATGTATGGGGGACCGATCTTACATTTGGATTTGATTCTGCAGTAAATATAGCTACTGAAGCCATTGACAGGTTACATTCCACAGCCAATTCACACAAGAGAATAATGATAATTGAACTTATGGGGCACAATGCGGGATGGATAGCTCTTTATTCAGGGATAGCCGGCGGCGGAGATGTTATACTGCTGCCTGAAATAGATTACAAGGAAGAAAAAATTGCAGAATACCTGCTCAACCGTGTTGCCGGCAACAAACCTTATTCAATAGTTGTGGTGGCCGAAGGTATTCGCAATCCGGTAAAAGACAGTTGTTCTGCAGCACAATCGTTAAGTAAAAAGATACTGGAGCTTACGGGTCTTGAAACAAGAGAGACAGTGTTGGGATACATCCAAAGAGGCGGCACACCTTCTCCCATGGACAGGGTGCTTGCAACACGGTATGGTGCTGCAGCAGCAGATATGATCGCAGAAAAGGATTATGGGAAAATGGTTGCCATTAAAGACAATAATATAGTATCTGTTCCCCTGGCCGATGTATCAGGTAAACTTAAACTCGTTGAACACGACAACCCAATGGTAATACAGGCTAAAAATATGGGGACAAATTTTGGCAATTAACACCACTTCATTCATTCTTCAGTAACCGGCATTTATATGAAAAGGATCATATTCGTTCGTCATGCAAAGGCAGAAGTACAAAACTCATCAATCAGCGATTTTGAAAGATCACTGGCCCTAAAGGGAAAATATATGGCTTCTCTTATGGCATCCATGCTGAAGGAAAAAACGGATCAGGAGGCAACTGTCATTTCCAGTCCTGCTTTCAGGGCAATTGAAACGGCAATGATTTTCTGCAAAGTACTGGGTTATGACACAGGAAAGATAATTATGAATGAAAACCTGTACCCTGGAACAGGGCTCAAGGGTCTTAAGGCAATACTGCAGGAAGCAGGCGATGATGCGGACACAATAATGTTATTCGGGCATAACCCTGCCTTTTCTGATCTGCCCGATACTTTGTGTAAACATGGTTGCGATATCATGCCCAAATGCGGAGTAATAAGCATTTCATTTAAAATACAGACATGGTCAGAAATAAAGCAAAAAACCGGAAAAACGGAGTACTACCTGAAACCGGAAAAAGTACTTTGAGTAAGACATATCTGCC
>DATFLA010000168.1:0-4570 GCA_035268305.1 Bacteroidales bacterium
GTTTTAATATTACGGGATGTGAAGGAAGTGATATCGAATATGTGGCGTTGGCATCGCCTGTTACATAAAAAGTGGCGGCATTGACTGATCCTGTACCTTTATAAACACTACCAAGAACTGAGACCGTGCTTTCAGGTGTAAGTATTATCTCCCCACCCTGGGGTCCCGGTGAAAATTTCCCGAAATTCATCTGGGTTATTTCACTGGCTGAAAATACGGAGATCACCTCTGCATAAATATGACCCTCGGCAGAAACCGGGGGGGTGGACTGTGCGAAAGCCACACCCCCGGTAATGAGTATTTGTAATATCAGGCAAAGAAAGGTTGTTTTTGACCTTCTCATTCTTCTTACATTAGGATATATGTCAATCTGATATTAAACTAATTATAGTTTACAGTAACTGTAAACGGAGTAGCGGATGTGTATGTTCCGGCTGCCTGGCTGCCAGCTACATGAAGAGTTGCGCCTACCAAGAGAGTTGAAGCACCTGTTCCATCAAGAGTTCCTGTAGGTGTGGGGTTACTTGTCCAGGTATCAACTGTCATTGTGTTTGCTCCGCTTGTGATAGTAGTTGCACTACTCGGAAGAGTGATAGAATATGTAGCACTTGCTACACCTGAAATATCAAAGGCTGCAGCTGCTACTGTACCTGCAGTAGCGGGCAGAGTACAACCGCCAGTTACTGATCTTGAATTGTCAGTAGCCATAACAACAGTTCCGGCAGTGGCATTTACAGCAACATTACCGAAGTTCATGTCGGTTGACTTGGTGATAGTAATCGGGGTAATTATAGTAGCAGAAGCAGTAGCAGTAGCTGAAACCTGGCCGTAACTGTTAACTGCAAATGCAACCATGACGATTACCAATGCGAAAAATTTCGTGGCTTTTTTCATTAGTCTGAATTTTAAAATTTGGAATTAAGAATTAAATTAATGTATCCCGTAATTGTCACTCGACGTTTCCTTTATTTATTGATGGAGTCAGGAAAGCGCCTGTGTTTTCTCGGACAAAAGTAAATTATTAGGAAAGAAAAACAAACCGTCATTTTTGAAAAGTTGTTAATAACTGTTTCTAATTATTAACAATCCATAACTTTAGACATAATTTGATTTTTATTTTAACTTTGTAGAGATCAATTCAAATAATAATATTGATGAACAAACAGAAATTGATTTATATTGTTGATGATGATTCATTTATCAATAAGCTGATAGTTAAACGTTTTGCCTCCGAAGGATTTCATGTAGAAGCGTTTGAAAGTGGCGAGGAGTGCCTGTCAGCGCTTGATAAAGGTCCTGATCTGATCATACTCGATTACTTTTTTACCAATAATGAACAGGAAGCAATGAACGGTATGGAGGTCTTTGACAGGATCAAACAATTAAAACCCGATATTCCTGTAATTATGCTGTCGGGGCAGGATAAGGGTGAAATCGTACTTGAGCTGGCGCGCAAAGGAATAGATGATTATGTTATCAAGGATAATAATCTCATAGATAATCTGCATACTGCCATAAAAGAACTGTTTGACAGGGAGAACTGAGACAATCAACCCTGTTCAGTTCAAATGGCAAAGATTATATTTACTTGAGTATAAAATTATAGGTTATTGAGCCTTTTTGCACAACAGGAGCATCCGGTTTTGCATCAAAACGGGCTTTCAGGGCTGCTTCCTTTGCAATCCTGAGAAGATCTTCATTAAGCGTTGTGGATCCCTTTGTTCCGGGGATGGCCTGGATGACTTTGCCGGAGCGGTCAACACTCACTTCAACAACAACCTTTCCTTCTTCCTGGTATTCATATTTAGGCTGAGGCAATGATTGGTATCCTCTGCCCTCGAGGTTATATGAAATCCCCTTATTACCAAGTCCGCTTCCTTCTCCGCGATTTTTAGAATCAACGGATCCGTTCTCAGATCCCTGGTTGCCTTCTCCTCCGGTAATTCCTTCGCTTGTCGTATTGGTACCTGCATTACGGGCATTGGCAAGGGCATTCTTTGTCCTGTTCATTATATCTTCCTGTCTCTTCTGTTCTGCTGCTATTCTCTTCCGTTCAGCTTCTTCCTCTTCTCTCTTCTTTCTTTCTGCTTCTAGCTGTTCCTTTCTTATTCTTTCTGCCTCCAGCTTTTCCTTTTTTTTCTTTTCAGCCTCAGGATCGACCTTTTTTACCACAGGGGCTTCTTCATTATCCTGTGTAAGAAGTGGTGTCTCCTCGGTCTTCTCAGTTGATGTTACAGGAGGGGGAGGAGTCACAGCTTCCTGTGATGCAGGCGTTGAAGGTTCAACAAGACCGCTTCCTGTTTCACCTGATCCGAAATTAACAAGGATACCTTCCTCTGTCTCCGGTGGAGGAGGTACCGAGAAACCTACAAGTACAAGCAAAAGCAGAAGCACCAGGTGAACTATCACAGTACCTGCTATTCCCTTCCCTTTCTCGGAAGGAAACCTGTAGAGGTCGTTATTTGGGCGAGGTCGCAATGATCAGTTTATAGTTATTTGCCTGGGCAATGTTTAATACTTTAACCACACTTTCAAAAGGAACATTCTTATCTGCATGAAGCGATATGTACATGTCAGGTTTATTTCCCAGTTTCTCCTTAAGTACGGCTTCCAGCTGATCAAGACTTACAGGTTGTTGTTCAACATAATACTGCTGGTCGCGTGTTATGGATACGGTTGTCTGCGGTTTAGCAGACGTTTGTGTACTCCCCTTTGGAAGAAGCAGCTTAAGAGCTGTAGGGTGAACAAGGGTAGATGTCAGCATGAAAAAAATAAGCAGGTTAAATACAACATCAGTCATACCTGTTGAACTGAAGTTGATACTTATCTTGTTTCTTTGAGTAATAGCCATTTTAATGTTCGGTTTTTACAGGTTCATTCAAAATATCCATAAATTCGGTCAATGTGGCTTCCAGGTTAAATACAACCTTTTCAACCCTGACTACCAGGGTGTTGTATGCAAAGAAACCGACAATACCCACAATAAGACCTGCCACTGTAGTGATAAGGGCTGTGTATATACCTCCCGACATCATGGAAACATCAATGTTATTGCCTGCCTGCGACATTGAATAGAACGACCGTACCATCCCTATAACGGTTCCAAGGAAACCCAGCATAGGTTCTGCTCCGGTGATAGTAGCCAGGGTCGGAAAGCCCTTTTCCAGTTTCGATATTTCCAGCTTACCAACATTTTCGATAGCTGTGCTTATATCCTGTAACGGTCTTCCAAGCCTTGAGATACCCTTTTCGATCATCCTGGCAGACGGACTGTCAGTAGTCCTGCATAAGGCAAGGGCCGATTCAATTTTCCCGTCATGTATATAGTCTTTGATCCTGTTCATGAAATTCATGTCCTCTTTTGTAGCTTTCCTGATCACATAATATCTTTCAATAAAGATATATGCAGCAACGAAAGACAACAGGATTATCGGGATCATTACCCAGCCTCCTTTAATTGCAAGATCGAGCAATGTGAGTTTCATTTCACTTGCTTTTTCAACAGGAACAGTCCCTTCCTGCATCATGATTTCTAAAAACGCCATATTCTTCTTTTGTTAATTAATTACCGGTTCTATTATAAAAAATCATTCAAGGTTAATTCTCGTGCGAAGTTATTAAAAAACGTAAGTAATGCGGGTTCTATTATCCAGGGTTAATAACAAAGCTCTTAATTTTATTAACTGTGACATTTTACAGGGGGGGAGATACTATTTTTCGATCTCTTTTTTCTTTTTTAAGGAAGGTGTGTCTTCTTTTTTCATGGTGCCTTTCCGTTTTTTCCGGAAGAGATCCGACAGCTTGTTGAAATCTCTTGTGAAAAGAATACCTATACCCTGTGTATACGGCCCAAGGCCCGTATATATATCATTCACCCTGTTAAATACTTTCAGCCTTAGCTTCTCTGTCAGTTTTATCTCAGCATCAAAATCGCCCATTATCTGACCCGTATTACTTGAAGCTGCCCCTGACGTACCCATTACATCAAGGTTACCATTTAGTATTACCTTGTCATTAAGAAGCTGGGTCGATAAGGCTACCTGTAGTTCCTGCGGATTTATCTCACTTTCTTTTGTCCCTGTTCCCGGACGATAGACAAAGCCCAGGTCAAAATCTTTGCTAAGCTGGGAAATCCAGTTGCTGAGCTGTGTTGAGATCATCTCTGTGGTGGTGACAGCCATAGCAGAAGTTCCTGTAGATGTAGCCGTATTAACATAGTAAAAGCTGTTCATAATAAGCAGGTACAGGAACTGCCTGTTCAATTCTTCCTCTGAGGTGATTGCATTTTTCAGAAGGGTACGGGTCTCCTCATCGGAATTGGGGAGGTTAATATCGAATTTAACTATCGGGTTAAACAGCTTGCCCGAGAGATTGAGCTGTGGCTCAACACGAACCCTCTTATTCTGGTAGTTCTCATCAGGTATGACAGGGTACAGGGAGGTTTCGAGATTTTTGTATATAGCTTTTAGCTCTATCTCGGCATTGTCAATATCCCCATTGAACATAATTTTACCGCCACTCTCTACAGAGAACTTTTTATTAAGAATGTTACCGGCAGTAAATAAATATT
>DATFLA010000169.1:0-6847 GCA_035268305.1 Bacteroidales bacterium
CTTATAAGGTTCAGACTGTCAATTTCATAGCTTGCTTCCCCGGAAAAACCGTTTGATAATCCTTTATATGAAGTGTTACTCCTGGAATCGGAAAAGTGGTAATCATTGTTATTATAATATTCTGAATAACCATCCGATATCGATTGGGGTTGTATAAACTGCGAACCGTAATATCTCGCTGAGAACGTGAACTTTTGTATTTTAGCAGCAAGATATCCGCTCCAGTTAAAACTTCCCCTTGCATCCATTCCTGTACTTGCACTTATATTAATGCCTCTGAGTGTTTTCTTATCTGTAATGATATTGAGTATCCCACCCACGCCTTCTGCATCATATTTGGAAGGAGGATTGGTAATAACTTCAATATCCTTTATACTGTTTGCCGGCAGACTCTTAAGGATATCCTTGAAATTTGTTGACATCATTGATGAGCTTTTACCGTTTATCAGAATTTTGAAGTTGGAGCTGCCATTTATTGTAATATTGTCTTCAGCGTCAACTGTTATCAACGGAATTTTATAAAGCATCTGCATAACATTACTTGTCTGTGATTCCGGATCCGATTCCAGACTATAGACTATTTTGTCGGGTTCCACCTTGACAAGAGGTTTCTGGGCTGTAACAGAGACTTCATTCAGTTCAACCCCCGACTCCATAGTCAGTTTTCCGAGGTCGTTTTCAGGACCTGTGATCTTAACGGGAATACTGAATCCCTTGTAACCGACGGAGGAGACTGTTAAAATGTACTTTACACGAGAGCTGACATTCAGAGAAAAGCGACCTGAGGCATCGCAGGCCTGTGCTTTACTTTCTTTAATGCTGTCGTTCCTTATCACGACAGTTGCAAACGGTACACCATTGCCCGATAGCTTTTCAACTATCTGGCCACTGACCCGGAATGAAGCGGTTTTGTTCTGTGCCTTTAGCGGTAAAGCAATTACAAGGCAGAAGAGCAGGAGACATAAGTGTTTCATAATTAAACAGGATAGGGGAATGATAAAGTGATAATAAATGGTTCATAGCTAAAATGCCATTCTAAATTTTTAGTATGATATAATAAGAATCAACTGTCCTTTTGTATCGCAGTATTAGGTCTTCAATCCAAATTTATAACGAATACCTTAGTTATGCAAATTTATTTATATTTATTGTTTAAGAAGGGTTAAATTATTTGACGGGAATAAAAGACGAGAGGAACTAATGCAACTTTTATTGAAACTTTTCATCTTTGAATTAAGTATTACAAATAATCTATTATAAAATGAAGGTATTAATGTTGACCGGTGGTAATGAAGGCATAGGATACCACATGGTGAAAACCTGGCTTGAAAAGGGAAATGCTGCCTCTGTTCTTGATATAAATTGCAGTAATGTTGAAAAGCTTAAAGATTCCTGGCCTGATAAATTGATGTATTTTAAGGCAGATGTATGTAATAATGTGTCGGTAAAAGCTGCTGTTGAAGACACTATCGACCAGTTTGGAAGTATTGATTATGCTGTTCATAATGCATGCTTATGTCTTTTTAAAGACTTTGAGCGTCATACATTAGAGGACTTCAAAAAGGTTTTTGATATCAATTTTTATGGTGCTGTAAATTTGACCGGTGCAGTTTTACCTCTTATGAAAGAACAGGGAAGGGGTGATATCATTTTTACCAGTTCAGGAGTAGGTGTAACGGGATTTATTAATGTCAATTCTTATGCCAGCAGCAAGGGAGCCATAGAATCACTTGCAAAATGTCTGAATCTTGAATATATGGGTAGTGGCATTAAGTTTCATATAATGCATCCGCCACTTACTGAAACCAGGTCATCGACTCCTTTACCTGTTCCGGTGGAATTCAAGGAATCACCTGATAAAGTAGGGAAGGGACTGATCAATAATATTGAGTCCGGTAAATTTGTAATAACGCCATCATTAAGTACTTCATTATCTGTAAAAGCAAGCTATCTTATGCCTCTGAAAATGGGAAGATTGCTTGTCAGGTTGACCTCAAAAGTCAAATAATTATCTTATCTCTACCTCTTTGGTAAGCTTGATATCATCTGCTGAAGCGCCAACCTGTATTTCTATGTTACATGGATCATCTTTCCACGATGAAGTCTTTTCGTCCCAGTAGCGAAGGTTTTTAACAGGGATGCTGATGCTGACAGTTTTACTCTCACCGGGATCAAGGGATACACGGGAAAATGCTTTGAGTTCTTTCTCCGGCCAGCTTATGGCAGGATCGATTCGGTGTATATATGCCTGTGCAACTTCATCAGCCTTCACCGATCCCGTATTTTTCAATGTAAACGACACAGCTATGATATCTTCAGGAGAATATTTATCCTTGTCTGTATGTATAGATGCATATTCAAATGTTGTATATGTAAGACCATAACCGAACGGATACATAACGGGTACCTTTTTTGTATCGTACCAACGATAACCTACTAATAATCCTTCCGAATATACAGCAATATTAGGATCTTTAGTATTATCTGTACCAGCATCCTTTTCATTTTTCCCCTTGGTTGAATCTTTGGATGATTCCCTTACAAGGCTGGCAAATACGTCGCGGTTTCTAATGTTACCGGTATAATTGTCCAGTGCATAAGCAGGAGAGTCTTCAAGCTTTACAGGAAGGGTAAAGGGCAGACGGCCGCCGGGCGAAATATTACCAACGAGAATATCAGCAAGTGCATTCCCGCCTTCAGAACCGTTGAACCAGGAAATAACAATAGCTTTTGAAACCTGTTGAACGACGTTAAGATCATTTGGGGCTCCGCTTGCCAGTATAGTTACAATGTTTTGGTTGACATTGGAAATTTCCCTGAGCAGGCTATCCTGTCCGGCCGGAAGCATTATATTGCGCCTGTCGCTACCCTCTGTTTCCACTGCCCGGTTATCACCACCGATAAAGAGCACAATGTCAGCCTTTGATGCAGACTTAACGGCTTCTCTTAGTAACCTGTCACTCTTAATTTTTTCTTCACGGGCTTCCTTTGCTCGTTGTTCCGGGGTTGTCCTGCGAAACATCCTGGCAAAACTGAATGACGGAGGTATATATCCCTGTGAATATACAATATTTGCTTTATCACCTATCTTGTTTTTTAGGCCTTCAAGTGGTGTGATTTCATACAGGGTTTTCACTCCTGCACCCATGCCACCTGTAGCCATTGTCTGTGTAGCATTGGCACCTATAACCGCAATAACAGGCTTCTTATCAAGTTTCAGCGGGAGTATTCCGTCATTCTTTAGAAGAACTATTGATTTACTTGCAATTTTGTAAGCTATTTCCTGCTGTGCCGGCTGAGAGGTTATTTCTTTATTTGCACTGTCGGCCGGTATTGGTTTGATTGCAAGCCTGACCCTAAGAATTTCACGTACGCGTTGGTCAATAACAGATTCCGGGACTATCCCTGCTTTAACTGAATCAAGTAGTGCCTTTCCGAGGTATTTTTCTCCCGGCATTTCAACGTTAAGTCCGTTTTCTATCGACCGTACTGTGCTGTGTGTACCGCCCCAGTCGGAGATAACCATTCCTCCAAATCCCCATGTTTTGCGGAGTATAATGTTAAGCAGAGTATCATTTTCAGCGCACCACCATCCATTTACCTTATTATAGGCTGCCATAACACCATATACATCTGCATCTTCAACTGATGCCCGGAATGCAGGGAGATATATCTCGCGCATAGTTCGCTCACTCACCTCCACGTTTACGTTGCCACGATTGTTTTCCTGGTTGTTAAGAGCATAGTGTTTGACACAGGAAGCCACCCCGTTGTCCTGTACTCCTTTGATATATCCGACTGCCAGTTCTGAATTCAGAAAAGGATCTTCGCTCAGGTATTCGTATGTTCTGCCACCTGTGGGTATTCTCTGGATGTTGATTGCTGGTCCGAGTAGCATGTCTTTGCCACGTAGCCTTGCTTCACGGGCCATTCCTGTGCCATAAACATAGGCCAGTTCAGGACTCCATGTTGCTGCAAGAGCAGATCCTGTAGGAAAAAAGGTAGCTTTATCTGTTTGCCAGCCAAGTGGGTTCCAGCTTTTGGGTTCCATCTCTTCACGAATGCCAAAGGGACCGTCAGTATATATCATATCTGCAATACCCAGTCTTTTAACACCGGATGATACAAACATAAATTTTGCATGAAGCATATCGATCTTCTCCTCCAGGGTCATTTTACTTATTATTGTGTCTATCCGTTGATCATACTTCAGTAAAGCAGATTTGTGTTTAGTTTCCTTTGAGCAACTTATGAATATCATGGCGCTGATAACCAGTAAAATACCTTTGCATTTCATTGTTAAATATTTTAAGTGAGTTTTTTCAGGTATTAAATATAAGTAATATAATTATCAGATTCCATATAATTACAGATAAATGTGGATATTAAGTGGTCTGTAATCAGTTATTAGCCTGTTACTTCCTGTATTCTTCTGCCAGTTTTAAAAAAGTAATTCGTTGTTCGAGTGTTCGAGCGTTCTGGTGTTAGGTCGTTCTGGAGTGCTATCTATGGTGATTCCTTGTAATTAATTTTAGTTATTCCGTGTTATACTCCGTGTTACACCATGGTTTAAAAAAGTAATTCATAGAAATAGTAATCGCCGATTATCTGTTTTTACTTAACTTGTATTGTTTTAAGGATTATTAACCAGCTATATGATAAATAACTACCGGTTTAAAAAGTTCCCCTCTTCAAGAATTGCAACCTTCGATATTTTTACTGTTGGTTTAAAAAAGCATCACATAATTGCATTACTGGAATTTGATGTAACTGATAGTCGGACAAGACTAAGAAAGCTGAGAAAAGGCGGTATATCCGTTTCTTTGAATGCCTGGCTTATAAAGGTTATTGGAGAAGTTTTGAAAAAGTATCCCGGGGCTGCATCATATTTATACAATAAACGCAATCTCCTGTTATGCAATGATGTAAATGTCTCCTTCCTTGTCGAAAAAAAACTGGGGGAAAATAAAGTCCCTATTCCCCTTGTTATCTGTAACGTAAACGGAAAAACAGCATATGAAATCGGCAAGGAGATAGAACAGGCTGTAAATCAAGAATTAAAAGCCAGTGATATTGTATTAAAAAGACAATCAGCCATATATGAAAGAACATACTATCATTTACCTGGATTCGCGAGACGACTATTCTGGAAAATACTTCTTAAGAAGCCGGAAAGAGCCTTCAGTACAATGGGAAATGTTTCTGTAACCTCTGTTGGCATGATGGGCAGGATTAATGGATGGTTCATACATAAATCAGTTCATCCCCTTTCGTTTGGAATAGGCTCAGTCATCAGAAAACCGGTTGTTGAAGGTAATGAGATAAAAATAAGAGATGTGTTGAATATGACAATACTTATTGACCATGATGTGATTGACGGTGCACCCATGGTAAGATTTCTTAATGAGCTGACAGATTATATTGAATCCGGGAAATTTATCCAACCGGCATAGGCTAAATTTAAACTGGTTAAGGACTGAATAAGATATTATGGCAGATATAAACTCATTGATTTATGAAAACTAAGGATTCCGGAATCGTTATACATGGCAACGTGTATTCAGAAATGGAATTGGATACGCGTTTCCAAAAACATGGTTTCGCTTTCAGTACTTGTCAGGCTGAAAATGGTGTACTGTTATATTTTAGTGCAAAGCTGTTTAAATAAAATGCTCCCGGGTACAGATTTCATGAACTTATCAGTTTATTCAGTGTTTAATATTTTATTAATTGAGTATTAAACTTACCGAATAAATACCATGTCTGGCAACAGTATTTCATTACACAGGGTTCTTAAGGCATCACCTGAAAAAATTTACCGGGCGTTTGCCGATCCGGTTGCATTTTCTAACTGGATACCTCCTTACGGGTTCCTGGGTGTTATACATCACAGGGATTTTAAAGAAGGAGGAAGCTATAAAATGTCATTTATCAACTTCACCACAGGAAGCAGCCAGTCATTTGGCGGGACAATTATTGAAATCAAGCCTGACAGGTTCATAAAGTATAATGATAAATTTGACGATCCGAATCTGCCGGGTGAAATGACAACCTCTGTTTGGCTGACAGGGGTCTCTGCCGGAACAGAACTGAAAGTAATTCAGGAAGGCATACCTTCAGCCATTCCCCTTGAAATGTGCTATCTTGGCTGGCAGGAATCTCTTGATAAGCTGATGAGACTTGTTGAGCCCGAAATTCCGGATAATTAGAGGTTACCATGTTAATGGGAATGCAATTCCGGTGATGTCGCTGCACAGGTAAAGAAACTTCTCCTGAAGCATAATGTCATCGGCTTCAGGATTATGGTGTTTTTCCTTTTTGTGGAAAAAATACCGGCCGCTTACTTTAGCTTTTTCATCATCACTTACAGCAAGCCATGTTTGAGTCTCAAACCCTTTTTGAAGGTCATCAGGCGCTCCTGATCCTCCCATCCTGGTGGGTACCCATCCGGGGTCGACAGAATTTGAAAACACATTGGACCATTTCCGGGCTACAGCCATTGAAAGCATCAGGACATGTAATTTTGAGTCGGAATAAGAAATATTATTAATATTCTTTTTGAATTTTTCCAGCTTCAGATGACCGTATACATGCATTCCGGAACTGATGTATATAAGGCGTTCGGGTTTCTTTATCAGGCATGTTAGTATATAGGGAGCCAGGGTATTGACATTGAAGATTTCATCGGGCGACACCTGGTACACACCTGCATTGTGAATAACTGTATGAAAGGGGCCGGCTGAATTTACTTTCTCAGCAAGCTCAATCGTTTCTTCACGACTTGTAAGGTCTCCTGTTAATACTTCCTCTGCCCCGGGAACCTTATTTAGAGTTAAGGATCGGCGTT
>DATFLA010000170.1:0-9804 GCA_035268305.1 Bacteroidales bacterium
GACGAGAACCTCAGGGGCAGCCTGGCCGATGGCAAAGTGGCAATCGTGGCCGGTTTCCAGGGTGTGGATGAAAAAGGTAATATCACCACGTTGGGCCGCGGCGGCTCGGATACCACGGCCGTGGCACTGGCTGCAGCGTTGAAAGCGGATGAATGTCACATTTACACGGATGTTGATGGTGTTTATACCGCCGATCCGCGGATAGTATCCAGGGCGAAACGGCTGGACTACATCACTTACGAGGAAATGCTGGAACTGGCCAGTCTTGGTTCAAAAGTATTGCAAATACGTTCCGTTGAGTTTGCCAGCAAGTATAATGTTAATCTACGTGTACTGTCTTCTTTCGAGGAAGGTCCCGGAACACTGATAGGTGGTGAGGAAGAATATATGGAAGAACCGATTATTTCTGGAATAGCCCATAATAAAGATGAAGCGAAGCTGACCATTGTCGGTGTGCCGGATCGGCCAGGAATTGCACACAGTATCCTGGGTCCGATTGCTGATGCCAATATTGAAGTGGATATGATTGTGCAAAATGTCGGTGTTGATAACATGACAGACTTCACTTTCACCGTCCATCGTAATGACTATGAGAAGGCACTGGCTATACTTAAAGAGAATGCCGCAAACCTCGGGGCCAGGGATATATCCGGCGATACCAGTATTGTAAAAATTTCTGTTGTCGGAGTGGGCATGCGGTCACATGCGGGAGTTGCCAGCAAAATGTTCGATGCTTTATCCAAGGAAGGTATCAATATCATGATGATTTCAACATCAGAAATCAAAATCTCGGTTATCGTGCATGAAAAATACCTGGAACTGGGTGTACGAACGTTGCATTCAGAATTCGGACTCGAGGACCTGGAAATTGAAACTGTCAGTCAGTAAAACTGTCTTTATCAAGAAGGTAAGTATGGAAAATACCGGTAGAGTAACCGGAATTTAAAGGAAACAGGAGAACAGTAAATGTTAATTTTGACCAGAAGGGTTGGTGAATCCCTGATGATAGGTGATGATATAAATGTTACCGTGCTGGGAATCAGGGGTAACCAGGTGCGTATCGGTGTTAATGCACCTAAAGATGTTTCAGTACACCGGGAAGAGATTTACGAACGTATACAGCAGGAGAAGGGCGGTCAGGTTCCAGACGAGGAACAGGACTGATCTGCTTGCCAGGTCAAGGCAGAGAGATATTCTTTCCCTGCCTTTACATATTTCGCATTGCCGATACCCATAGATACAATACTTTTTGTTCACACTGGACAACATGGATGATTACCAATTAAAGAATGGAAAAAATCAACCGGTTTCTTGTAGCTTGTAACTTATAAATTGTAAGCAATTATTTCGGAGAGGTGGCCGAGCGGTCGAAGGCGCTCCCCTGCTAAGGGAGTATACGTCAAAAGCGTATCGAGGGTTCGAATCCCTCCCTCTCCGCCAACAAAACAGGAACAAGCTATTAGTATTTGGCTACAAGGATAAAGTCTAAGCTTGTAGCTGGTGGCTTGTTGCTAATAGCTTTAATTTTGCGCCCGTAGCTCAGTTGGACGATGTGCAGGAAGCACAAGTGCCGCGAGAGGCAGGACGCCGGGAGCGACGAGAGTAATGCAACCCGGAGAGTTGCGGATAAGTTGAATCAAATTCAGTGACGGTATTTTACAATATTGCGCCCGTAGCTCAGTTGGACGATGTGCAGGAAGCACAAGTGTCGCGAGAGGCAGGACGCCGGGAGCGACGAGAGTAATGCAACCCGGAGAGTTGCGGATAAATTGAATCAAATTCAGTGACGGTATTTTACAAGATTGCGCCCGTAGCTCAGTTGGATAGAGTACCTGGCTACGAACCAGGCGGTCGGGAGTTCGAATCTCTCCGGGCGCGCCAAATTAAAAAGGCCCCGAAGTGGGCCTTTTTTAATTTGTGTGTGTGGAGAATCTGCTTTGAACTCCGCAGTTCGACAAATTTGTCGGGAACAAATTTGAACAGTGGAGCGAAGCAACACTGGCCCGCAGGGTGGAGTACAGGGATGTACGGAATAATCTCTCCGGGCGCGCCAAATTAAAAAGGCCACCAAGAGCCGTTATTTTATGACATAAAAATCTGGAGAAATATAAGACATACTGAACGGATGTCTTTATTCTATTGGATAGTACTGATTCCCTGCATATCAATAAGCCCGGTTACGTCAATAATCATGGCAACTGTACCATCTCCCAGCACTGTTGCACCGGAAATTCCGTTTATTAACTGAAAGTTTGTCTCAAGGCTTTTTATAACTACCTGTTGCTGACCCAGAACATCATCAACCAGCAGGGCTACACGTTGATGACCGGCATCAACCAGTACTAAAATTGAATTGAGAATATCAGTATCATGTCCCTTGATACAGAAAGCCTGATGCAGCCGGATTATCGGAATGTAATCTCCACGATATTGATAAACTTCTTTTTTCCCTGTAACTATATTGATTGAACTTTTTTCAGGTTGAACTGATTCAATTATATTTAACATGGGTATTATCATGACCTGTTTCCCGATTTTTATCAATTGACCATCAATAATTGCGAGTGTGAGAGGCAGCCTTATGGTAAATACACAACCCTTACCTGTTTCAGACTCAACCTCAACGCTACCGCCCAGATCATTGATATTTCTTTTTACCACATCCATGCCAACACCTCGTCCTGAAAGATCAGTAACTTCAGTTGCTGTTGAAAATCCAGGCTGGAAAATCAGGTTTTGTATCTGGCTTTCAGTTAATTCATCGCTGTCACGTACTATTCGTTTCTCTCTGGCCTTGTGTAGTATTTTCCCAAGGTTAAGGCCGGCACCGTCATCACTTAATCTAATAACTATTTTTCCGCCTTCCTGGAAAGCTTTTATGGATATAGTGCCTGTTTCAGGTTTACCTGCAGTCGTGCGTTCATTTACAGGTTCAATACCATGATCAATCGCATTGCGGATTAAATGCGTCAGGGGATCGGCAATTTTTTCCAGTACAGTTTTGTCAACTTCTGTTGTATTTCCAGATATATCCAGTTCAACTTTTTTATTAAGACTTCTGCTAATGTCATGAACAGTTCTTGGTAGTCTTTGAAATGTGTAATCTATAGGCAACATCCTTATTCTCATGGCCTGTTCCTGTAATTCTCTCGTATTGGTTTCAAATACCTTCACTACATCACGCAATCTTTCCATACTGGCTATTTGGATATCACTGGCGTATCTGTTCAGCATGGATTGAGTAATTACCATTTCACCTACCAGGTTTATCAAGCTGTCGATTTTATTAATATTTACACGTATAGAAGCAGCCTCACCAGGGGCTGTTATTTCTTCACTTTTCTGGCCGCGGGGCTGCCGTCGTTCAACCAGTTTTCGACGTTCTCCCATGAGAGAGATGTTTAATTCACAATCATCAAGCACCCACTCGAAAACATCCAGGATATCCTGTTTTTTAATTTTTGCATTTGCAATAATTTCCCAACTTAAATAGGACGTATCCGGAACCAGTGCTGTTATTTCGGGAAGGTCTGAAGTATCAGCCCTGACTTCAAGGTTTCCAAGGTGTTGTAGTTCACGAATTATCCGAAAAGGATCATTACCGGTTTTAAGCATGTAATCATGAGGTTTGAACAGGATTTTCCAGCGAGGCAAGTTTGATGTGTCCAGCTCTTTGGGTATGTTATTAAGGACGCGGATTAATTCTTCCTTGTCTGATAGATCAGCAGATTCTCCCTTTTTGCTACATTCAATCAGGTATTTAAGATAATCTGCAGATTTCAGCAACGCATCTACAAGATCCTGTGTTACCTCTCTTTTTCTATCCCTGACTTCATCCAGTATGGATTCAATGGTATGGGTAAATTCAGCAATATCATTAAAACCAAATGTTGAAGCAGCGCCTTTGATGGAATGAGCAGCGCGAAATACGGTATTAACCAATTCAGGATCAGGTGTGGAACCGGAATTCAGATTTAAAAGACCTTTCTCCATGGCTTCAATTCCTTCGGAACTTTCTTCAAAAAAGATTTCATGGAATTGGGCCATGTCAAGATCAATTGAAGTCATAACCGATTCTCTTAATGGCTGAAAGGGTGGGGGTTACAAGAGGGTGAAAATCACAATACCCTGTTTATTGTATTGATAAGATGGTCCGGATCAAATGGTTTTACAATCCAGCCTGTTGCCCCTGCAATTTTCCCCATTTGCTTTTTTTCCTGACTGCTCTCGGTAGTCAGGGTTAATATAGGAATATATTTGTAATCCGGTAATTTGCGCAGCTCTGATATGAGAGTCAGCCCATCCATATTAGGCATATTTATGTCAGTAATGACCAGATCAACAGGCTTTTCCCTGGCAAAAGAAAGCGCTTCAACACCGTCGATACATTGAGACACATCAAATCCTGCACCTTCGAGTGTGAAACTCACCATTTCACGCATTGATACAGAATCATCTACAAGTAGTATGGTTTTCTTTTTATCAGTCATAGATGTTTCAAAAAAAATGTATATTATTAGATTAGTTTACTCTAAATCGTATGACAAACAAAACCTAAGTCCATGAATAACAGGTGTTTGAACTATATTCCAATTCATATTGCAGTGCAATGAATATTCTTATAATCGACGATACGAAGGATTTTATTGAATCCCTGAATCTGATTCTTTCCAGTCATATGAAACAGGCCAGGTTGATTGAATATGATCTTCAGGGACTTGGTAAACCCGGCAAGGACTTTGATTGGTCAACGTATGATTTATTGTTACTGGATTATAATCTTGGGAAAGGCGAGGATGGTATTGAATGGCTCAGGGAATTGGGGCGATATGAAAACATGCCTCCTATTATTATGCTGACGGGAGAAGGTGATGAATATGTAGCAGTGAATGCAATAAAATTAGGAGCAGCGGATTACATCAATAAAAATGATATAACGCCCCGACGTCTGGTTAATGCAATCTCCGGTGCACGCACTGAATATTCCGCTCTTAATCCTGATAAAGGGAATAATACTTCATTATCCTATGGAAGATCAGATAACAAACGGGTTGCTGTCGCCAGGGATGACAAGTCAGGATTGGTTGATATTGGTTATGGTTATAAATTTGTCAGCCAGATTGCTGAAGGGGGAATGTCCAGGGTATACCTGGCAGAGCGACTAAAAGACAGCCAGACAGTAGTGTTAAAAATACTTGACTTGACATCAGATATTGATGAGATCCTGGTAACGCGGTTTGTTCAGGAAGCTGAATTACTTTCAGGACTGAAAAGCCCGTTTGTAGTTAATGTGTATGATTATGGGCTAACAAATGACTATGCGTTCATTGCCCTGGAGTTTTTTTCCAGGGGTGATCTGAAGCAACGGATGCAACAGCAAACAACAACCGATATCGCACTTACATATATAAATCATATCGCGTATGGTCTCGATGCAATTCATAATGTTGGTATAGTTCACAGGGATTTGAAGCCTGCCAATATAATGTTTAGAGGAGATGACAGTCTCGCAATAGCAGATTTCGGGATTGCAAAAAGGTTAAATACAGCCTTTGATATTACTACAATAGGGCAGATTCTCGGGTCTCCTCATTATATGAGCCCTGAACAGGCATCCGGCAGTCAAATTAACTGTTATGCAGACATATACAGTGCCGGTGTGATTTTATTTGAATTACTTACCGGTAATAAACCATATTCAGGAAAAACGCATGCGGAAATTATATACCAGCACAAGTATGCGCCGGTCCCCAAACTCCCAGATAAGTATTCTCAATATCAGAATATTATTGACAGGACTATGGCTAAAAAGCCTGCAAATCGTTATGATTCGAGAAGACTTATACTGGCAATTGAAGCAGCGCTGGAAGAGACTAATGTTTAATTAACATAATCGATGCATGGTATTGTAATTCAAGGGTTTTCAGAGGGGTAAAGTATATTCTCCAAAGCGGAATTTGTGTTATTCTCTGAGGGTGAAACGGTGTTAATTCTTCAATTTTATTATTAATCAAGTTAAAAATGGCCAAGAAAATATTGATAGTTGATGATACGAAATCCGTACGTGCCGTAATAGGCACTACGCTAAAGATGGCTGGTTATAATACACTTGCTGCAGAAGACGGGGTTGAAGCTCTGGATATTATACAAAAAGCTGATAATTCTGATATTGATTTGATTATCACAGACATGAATATGCCTAATATGGATGGGCTGGCGCTGATAAAGCATCTTAAAAGCGACAGCAAATACTCTGGTCTGCCTATATGTGTGCTTACAACCGAGTCTGAACAGGGTAAACATAACGAGGAGATAGGTAACCTGAAAGACGCATGGATAACCAAACCCGTACAGCCGGCCCATGTTTTGAATGTAGTGAGTGAATTGCTTGGCGATTCTTGATCCGGATTAAATAATTATATTGACTCGATTACAGGGAGTTATTCACCGGAAAACGATTAACATCGTGTTAATTCATATGATCTTGATTTCATAATACATTTCAATATGTACATCAGCGAATCAATATTTTCTTAACAAGCCCTGCCAGATAATGACAAAAAGTTCCCGGGAATCACTGGATATCAAATCCATATTATTAATTGATGATGATGAAATATTTTGTAATTTGCTGAAAACACTTATTAAAAAATTATTTCCTCAAACAAGGATAGTTCAGCATAATCCTGTAACCCTCGGTATTCCTGATAATGAATTTAACTGGAATGAATATGATCTATTGATACTCGATTATGATCTGGGAAATAACCACAATGGTATAGAATTGCTGTCTGACTATATCGAACTGGACAGCTTTCCTCCAACTATTATTTTAACAGCTCATGGTAATGAAGATATTGCAGTCAAGGCAATCAGGTTTGGAGCGCACGATTATATTAATAAGCAAAAGTTATCTATTGACAGGCTTGGAGAGGCAATCAGGAACGTAAAAGCAAATCATAATAGAAGAAAGAAATTTACCCAATCCCAATCATTCCAGGCAACATTTTTCAATAAAGTTTTATTTTATAAAAAGCTTGAGAAATTAATCAATTCATATTCACCGGAAAACCTGTATTTTTTACTGCAAATAAGGATTGATAATTACAGGGAAATATATAACCAACAAGGCATATTAGGGACAGATAATTACATAACAGAAATTTCCGAGTCATTCGCAAAAAATCTTTCAGATCACAAGATTGATTATAATATTACGAGGATCGGGGACTCATCTATCGCAATAGTCATAACAAATTGCTCAAGTACCAGGGATGTAGAGAACATAGCAGGATTGTTATTTGAACTAAAATCAGACAGATTTTATAAGGATAATAATACTAAAACAGGTTCAACACTGAGTATTGGTATTGTAAAAATAACAGGGAATACATCGTTGATTGAATTGATGGAAGGTGCTGAAGAAGCCTGCAAGAATGCCTCACGAAATAAAGGTAACAGTTATTACCTGGCAAGTACCCTGCCTGCTGAAGAAAAAAGCAAGGAAAATCAGAAAAAAATTGAAACTGCCAAAAAAAGGTCAATAGACCTGGTCAAGCTGGTTAATGATAATAAAATACAGTCATATTACTGCCCCTGTATCGCAATATCGGAAGCTGCCACTTCATTTGATTTCAAGTTTTTCAAAGTAAGCGCAAAATTAATTGATGAAGACAATAACGTACTCGATTATCTCGATATAAATGATGCAGATATAAAAAAGGGACATACAGGATTACTGGACAGGTGGTTAATAAGAGATGCTATGGGGCAGGCTTTACCACTTAAAAAATCCAATCAAAAACTCAACCTTGGTTTGTTCCTGTCATTATCCAGACCATCTGTGAGTAGTAATGAATTACTTGAATGGATGGAGAAATTGATAAAAAAGATAAATGTTCAGGGGTTATCATCCTGTCTTATATTTGAAATTAGTCCCCTTGATTTTATCAGCAATAAAAAACAGATACTGGGTTTTATAAATAATATGAGGGATAAATGGAATGTCAGTTTTTCCCTGAATAATATTGTAAAGGCTGATATTGTAGATATCTGCGTAAAACTGGGTGGCTTTGAATATGTCAGTCTGGTGATGGATAAATCAAAAAAAGAATTACTTAATGAAATTTCACAGGGTTGTAAAAAACTTGGCGTTCTTACACTAATGTATAACATAAACGATGCTGATGCACTTACGTTTGCAATAGATACAGGAATAGATTTTGGTCAAGGTGATTTTATACAGCCAGCGTTTGAGGAGATACTAATAAACAACGAGGTAATTGAGATTTAGATAAATCATTTTTAAAAACAGGAAAAATTACAGCTCAAATAGTATTTAATAATTGTATAATCTGTTCTTTTGCAGATTCAAGAATTTCAAAAACCCTTTCTATTTCATTATCTGCATGATTAATTTTTTTATTTTCCTTGGTTTCGATTTCTATATTAAGTAGTTCCTCGTTAATTATTGTAATTCCACAAAAATTGATTATTGGCCTGAGGCGATGTATGGAGCGGGCCAATGCATTCCAGTCATCATCATCCAGTGCTTGTTTCATTTCTGTCAATGATTCATTAATACGAGTGAGCCCCATGTCTAACAGCTCATTTGCAATTTTTTCATCATTTCCGCTATTGTTCAGCAAGATGTTTTTGTCAATTATATGCATAGGAATTATACAGTTTCTTAATATTGATATTTACAAAAAACTAAATATTTTCAATAGCAGTAATTGTCTCATCTATATTCTGGAATCTTTCTTCCTTGTTTATTGAAAGCATGGTATTGATAATGTCCTGATATCTGTTCAGGGATGTTGGTAATCTGGCAGGTTTCTCATATGATTGTTTAAAAACAATCTCCATGATGTTTTCGCCGGTATAAGGTTTTTGTCCAACAATCATTTCATAGAACAGGACGCCAAGGCTATAAATATCAGACCTGCAATCAACATCCTTTCCATTGAATTGTTCCGGGCTCATATAGTAAGGAGTACCAATAACTTCTCCGTGTATCGTGACATCGCTGATATCATTCAGGTTCTTTGCCGAACCCAGGTCTGCAATAACAGGATTATCCCGGGTTCTGAATAAAATATTTTTTGCCTTGATATCCCGATGTACTATGTTCATTTTATGCAATACATTTATTCCCTTTAATATCTGTATGAAATAGTCAGTTGCAATCGTGACTGGCACAGGTCCTTTTTCAAGAAGCATACTCATGTCCCCGTGTTTAATATATTCCATGGAATAGTACAAATAATTTTCAGAGATACCATGCTCAATAATTTTTATGATGTTTGGATGTTTGAGCTGAGTCAGTATATTCAATTCCCTGTGAAATCTTTCAATTGCTTTTGAGTTAAAATCTTTATTTATTTTTTGTAGTTTGAGTACAACAGGCTGGTTATCAATTTCACGTATGGCATATATAGTTATTGATATATTATTACTTATGGTTCCCATGCATTTATAACCTGGAACCTTGATATAATGTGACTGTGTATTTTTATTGACGGTTTTATCAAATATATTTTTCTGGAATGATTTACCATGATTTCTGGTTTGTAATTCAGTTTTAATCGAATCACGGAGCATAATCGCGTCTTTGAGAATCTTGTAGAAACGATCTGTTATAATGTCATACTTGATTAGATAATCATCTGCCCCGGCCTGTATGGCTCTAACCGCTATATTTTCATTACCTTCACCAGTTATCATTATTACAATAGGGAAGTTATCCATATTTTTTAATTTTGATAAAATATCCAGGCCATTGAAATTGGTCAAACCTATATC
>DATFLA010000171.1:0-5775 GCA_035268305.1 Bacteroidales bacterium
TTTATCTGCCATAATTTCTACAATTAGTTTTCCTTCATGAACCTGTATAATTTTATCATCTCCTTCTTTCCAGCTATAAGTACTTGAATTTGATTCTCCTTTATAGAGGCGTCTGGTGCGGTATTTCAGAGGTCCCTGTTCATTATCGGGAAGTTCCTTACCGTCTCTCATCGATATCCTTATGACTTTAGCGGGGTCATCAGTTTCATTTTTAAGGATCACTTTGTAATTTCCGCTTTCCGGTATTTTGAATGAGATAATATCTCCCCTTTTAAATTCTTGTTTTACAGGGATTGATACCTGGATTTTATTCCATGATTCAGGCGGAGGTGACTCGGGTATCACCGGTCGCATCTTTTCATCCACTTCGATATAATCAATGGGAACCTTAAATATATCAGCATCTATTTTGCCCTTTTTTATATTGTTAAGTTCCATATATGTATTATCATCTGAAGCATTAACCATCCTGATCAAAAAATGCAGATCATCGGAATACCATGCGGTATATAATTTCTGATTGCCGGCATACAGTTCTGTCTTTTCTGCATCAAAACCTGATATTTTTTCTTTCCCCACCTTCTTTTCAGTATAATTCTTTTGCATATACCTGAATGACTGGCAGGGGTCATTCATCAGGCTCACCGGAGACATCAGTTCTGTGTAAAAGACAAATTTTTTCTCAGGCATCAGAACAGCTGTTTTATTTGCAGAGGGGTCTACTATCACAATTCCTTTTGTGCCATCCTCCTCGAAATCGTATCGGTATTTATTGCCATCGGATTGAACCTGGCAGACAATTTTCTTCCCCTTCTGTACATTTATCATTTCAGCTATGAATGACTCCTGTCCATTCAATACCAGGGGTATCGCCGCTATCAAAAAAATAACTGTGAATTGTATCCTGCTATTCATTTTTAGATGGTGTTTATTTTTTCTTTTTAACTGTCATATTCCAACTGTAGTGAAGATTTTCTTCCTGGTAACCATGCTCCAGTTCTTTCCTTATTTTACGTGTTCCTTCTCCGCCAAAGCTGGTTTTCCCATCACCAAACTTCACAAGAATATCAGGTTGTATTTTTTTAATCGTTTCTTCATTGGATATTTTCGGTATTGTCACTCCGGCTGGTAATTCAACACCTTGTTTTTTAAGGTAATCCTGCATCCAGGTGTCGGATTTCTTTATCGTATTATCCTGTATCTCTTCTCCAACCGGGCCAAGTGCGAATGATTTTGAGCTGGTTTTAGTAGTTGTACTCGATCTTTTTTCCGGTCCCTGGTCGGAATAAACAGTGCTGTTTAGTTTTTCCGTTTCGTTAATTTCATATGTTATACCGTATCCTGCCGGAATTAGTTTAACCGCTTTTTTTGTTTCATTGTCAATTACCAGCATCCATGGCAACTGTTTAACGGTTTCTTTACCATCCAGTTCCTGTTTAATGAGACTCCGGTAATAGTCAACATTTGTTTCATATTTTGGGCCTGAAGAGTATTTATTTTCTGTGGAATTATAATTTATTTCAGGTATGCTTACGCTGGTTGGTTTGAAGTATTGCCAGGTCTGGTTTAAAACAGGCATATCCTGAGATTCTATCAATGTCAGATAGACGGTTGCCGACGCTTCTATTGATTCTTTTAAATTGTGTTTGTGTACTTCTTTACTACTAATATCATTATAAGATGTTGTCAGGGTTTTATCGTATGTTTTTTTTAAATTCAATTTGGCATCATATTCCGGCGATTTTACCGTTACCGAACCTTTTCCTTCTGCTTTATCCGGATAATCTTCAGGTTGAAAACTGGCGTTTACCGTAATTTTTTCATCATTGCTACCTGCTTTATAATTAAGTACAATCTTTCCGTCGCTGTTTGTTGTATAGCCGTTTACCGGTTTAATTGTACCGTTTACAAGCCCGTTTATTTTAACATCAATTTCTTTACCCTCCAGAGGATATTTGGAGCCATCAGGATCAGTTTCATTAAATGTTATAATGATTTTGGCATGTTCGTCAGGTTCTATTTCCCTGCGGTCAGGTTTTACTTCAATTTTGAGACCTCGAATAATGAGTTCCTTCTCTTTCTCAACAAGTGGTCCACCTCCCAACTGGCAGGTCTTGAAACGGATGTTTTTCTTTTCCGCATCAATACCTTTTTCCAGCTTATATTCAGCCTCATTATTACAATCTTTATTGGTAATAATTACCATAAAATTTCCGATATGGTACCCTCCCTCACAATGACCTATTTTCAAATCAAGCCGGTCCATTTCATCCTGATAATAGACGGGTTGACCATGTCCGTTTTTGTCACATACAATATTGCCACGGCAATCATATACTTTTGCATTTACTTTTGTCTTTCTTGACTCTTTATCAAGCGGAGAAAGAAAATCCTTTTTAATTTCAATATTCAATTCCGGATCTCTGGGTGGTGAAGGATGGTCTTTTTCATAGGAAATTATATTTCTGTCCATTGGCCAAAAATCAGATACAAGATTTTTCATTGCTTGTTTCAGCGCACGATCTTTGCCTCGATCAGCATCTGCAGCTACCACCCAGTTACGATTTGGAATACAGTTAGCATTAGCGGTGAGAGAAGCCGATATCCAATACCCGGTATGTTCATCATTCTCTTCACCAACTGTAATCAAGTCCATATTTGCTTTGAAAAAATAATGACAATCTTCACCACCTTCACCTACTGAAAAAAAGGTGATTTCCGGTTCGTTTTCTGAAAGCGTTTGAACAAGCATTTTTGTTGCAAAACCATTCCATTCATTTCCTGCATGAGCACCGAAATCGCTTTCCAACATGTTATATATGTCTGTACCGGGTACTATTTCGACCGATACAGCAATTTTGGTTTTATTACAGTCTCCCTCCTGTGGTTTTACTTTTGAAAATGGAAGTAAGCAGGCGATTATCAGTATGTAAATACGGATTGTTATTTTGGATTCCATTTTTTTTAGTTTTGACACTCCATCCTCACGAATTTGCTTCACATATTTGTTTTGGCATTCGGCGAATTTCAATCAAGTTAGGCTCTTATTACATTTTCACAAATTCCACCCTGCGGTTATTGGCCATATCTTCAGGTGAGGCATTATTGGATATGGGTTTGGATTCGCCCCAACCTTTCGCAGAAAGGCGGTCGGCAGGTATGCCCAGTTTTATTAATGTGTTCATGACGGTCTCTGCACGATCCTGTGAAAGCTTCATATTAAAATCATCATCCCCCTGGCTGTCGGTATGGCCTTCCACGCTGAATTTCAGATCGGAATTTTCTTTCATCAGGTTGTATATCTCATTGATAGCACCCATTGATTCAGGCTTTAGAGTTGATTTACCAACATCAAACCTTATTCCATTAACGATGATTTTGCCATTCTGCATAACACGGTCATAGTATTTTACTCCGCCTTTCGCAATTCTGACATTCTTAACATAATACCGGTTATCATTTTTGGCATGATAAGTATACAGGGTAAGACCAGAGGGATTAAAATCGAGGTGAGGTATATTGATTAGACGGGTATCGTCCATATAAGCCTTTAATTTTCCATTAGTATAGGCAATGGCTATATGCATCCATCTTTCCTTTTTCAGGTTTGGCTCAGGATTTTTGATCCATCCCCTGCCCATATTCATCTGGTCATCCTGTACTTCAACATCAGTATATCCGGTCGGACTGCCAGATTTCTGATTTTTACGGTCATATAAATAGATGTTAAAAGTCCCGTCACCAGGGTAGTAAAGGTCCATCTCAATTGTAAACACATCGGGCAGGTAGTCTTTTTTGGGCTCTTTAAGGTAAGGTACAATTTCCGGGACGCCTTCCCGGAGCATTATTACATTTTCTCCGTCTAGCTTTGCAATCTCTGCAGTTCCGCGCACCAGGTCCCACCGCGACGGGAATTCTCCATTTTCCTCTCCCTCGAGGTTATCTTCGAAGATCACCTGGTCGCCTGGAACAAAATCATATTTGGCCCAGGTAAGGACAGGTGAATCATTTTTATTTTCAGTGACCGATTCATCCTGTTTATTACCTTGAGCCTTAATACCTTCCTTGTTTGCAGTATCATTATTCTTTTTCTTGCCGGCTTCGTCTGTTGTGCCATCATCTTTTTTAACGGCATCATTCAGTCCTTCTTCCAGTTTATCAAAACTTTTCTTGATGGTTTTATCGGTCCTTTTATTGGCACGTCTGTTTGCTTCCCTGTTGATCTTGCTTTTTAAATCTATTTTTATCTGACCTGAAGCAGCAGGGCTCAGAAATATAAAAGCAAGAAAAAATGCTGTAATAATTAGTGAATATTTCATAGTCTTACGGTTTTCTTTTAAAGTTAACTGTAGACGCAGTACGAGTCAATGGAAAGTTAGCAAACGGGGTTTGTGAATTAGTATCGGCTTAAGGTTTAAACCCTATAAAAGGCTTTGGTTTTATTCGTACAGGTTATCTTTAATAGCCTGAAGTACCTTTTTCTTGAGAATGGGAGAGACGGGAACCTTTGTTCCATCTTTTAGCTGAAGATAGCCACCATCTCTTTTAACAAACCTGTCGATGAAGAGCACATTAACTAAATGAGACTGATGAACCCGTATCATCCCCGATTGAGACAGCATTTCGTCGTACTCTTTTATAGTTCGCGATACCATTATCCTCCTGCTTTCTGTTAGCCGGAAGATAGTGTAATTACTGTCGGCTTCAGCCCGGACTATATCTTCAACTGATACTAAATGCAGATTGTCAGCAGTGGGGAGGATGATTCGTTTGAGGATTCTTTTACTACTGAGATTTTCACTCAGAGCCTGCAGTTTGAGATTTTGTTCATCATGATTGATTATTTCCCTTGCCTTTTCCACGGCAATCCTGAGTTCATCATTATCAAAAGGTTTTAAGATATAATCGAGGGCACTAACCTTTATAGCATCAAGAGCATATTCCTGGTGGCCTGTAATAAAGATGACCCTGAAATTAACATCCGGGACCATTCTTAAAAGCTCAAAACCATTGCCATCCGGAAGCTCAACATCGAGAAAAAGAAGATCAGGTGAATGCTTCATAATTGCTTCATAAGCCGAATTTAATGTATTGGCAGTGGATATTACCTCGATATCAGGAAACTGTTCTGTGAGGAGTTTTGTTATTGCATTCCTTACACTGATTTCATCATCGACAATTATTACATTCATTACTGACCGGTTTTGAATTGTTATTTGTCATGTAAAATTTTTTCTGCAGGGAAGCATCATAATGACTTTGGTTCCTGATGCTTTTCCCCCTTCATGAAGATCAATGGTATTATAAATGATATTTTTCTTCCTGAGTGTTTTTCTGAAATATGCCAGTCTTTGTGAAATGAGCCTCGTGGAGACAGATTGCTTCTTCTGGTTTCTGCCAACAGACTTCTCTGCCTCTTTCCTTCCCACTCCATTGTCAGTAACCTCAAGTTTCATCAGGCCATTATTCAGGCTGTAGCCGATATTCAGTTTGCCTCTCTTTTTGCCTGGCATGAGGCCATGTTCGATGGAGTTTTCAACACAGGGCTGAGTAAACATCGGGGGTATGGAAAAATTCTCCGGATCAATTGATGGATCAAGAGTGATATTATATTCAAATTCTTTTTCAAACCTCAGTTGCTGTATATCAAGGTAAAGCCTGATGGTTTCAATCTCTTTCTCAAGAGGGATAAATTCCTCACCTGAATTTTCAAGTATATTGCGCATTAATCGTGCTATTTTGGTAAGATATGTATTTGCTTTTTGAGGCTTATCG
>DATFLA010000172.1:0-2477 GCA_035268305.1 Bacteroidales bacterium
ATTTATTGCAACACTGAAAAGTATTCCATATTCGGAAGGTTTTAAAGAATTTATTTTCATTGTAAAAAGAAAAAATCTTACTTTTAGCCATCCCCGTAAAATGGGACCCAGGAATTTACTAACTTTTTTAACAATACTACCAACATGAAAAATCAGAAAAAACAATGGACAAGGCGTCAGTTCATAAATTCATCAGCTGCCGGGATGGCGGGAATGATGGTTTTGCCACATCTTAAATCAATAGGCGGTGACCTGTTAGGTAACGAGATTACACTCGGCTTTATCGGTATGGGTCAGCAATCGATGTTTCTCATGAACGGCTTTCTGCAGATACCGGGTGTTAAGGTTGTTGCAGGCTGTGATGTATATGGAGTAAAGAGGCAACGTTTTGAAAAAAGGGTAAAAGAATTCTATGCCAAAGCAGGCAAGGAAGTTAATCCCGTTACTTACGAGGATTCCGATGATCTCCTGGCACGTCCCGACATTGATGCCGTTGTAATAGCTGTTCCCGATCATTCACATGCCAGGATAGCTATCGCAGCATGTAAGGCAGGTAAGGATATTTACCTTGAAAAACCAATGACTTTCACAATAAAGGAAGGTCAGGAACTTATTAAGGCTGTCAGGGGGCACAGCAGGATACTGGCCGTTGGCAGCCAGCAAAGATCTGATCCCGGGTTTCAGCATGCAGTAAGGCTTGTACAGGATGGAGCGATTGGTAAGATAACCCATATAAATGCCTATGTGGGAGCACCTCCGACACCTTATAACCTTCCGGAAGAGCCGATACCTGCCGACCTTAACTGGGATAAGTGGCTTGCCTCTCTTCCTGTGTATTATCATTATAACCATGAACTTGATCCGCCTATAACAATAGAACCCGAGCAAAATGAACAGCTATGGGGTGCCTGGCGCTGGTATATAGGTATGGGTGGTGGGTTTACAACCGACTGGGGTGCTCATATGTTCGACATTGCGCAGTGGGGCCTCGGAATGGACAGGAATGGTCCGATCGAAATAGCTCCTATTGGTGACGGAACGGAATATATGAAATTTAAATATGCCAATGGTGTGGAGATGACATCAGAACCATTTGATGAAAAGAAAACTAAGGGTGTCAAATTCTGGGGTGAAAAAGGATGGATTGAGGTGGCTCGCGGCTATTTCAATGCTTCTGATCCTTCATTTATCCCTGAAAAAGCAAATGGGAGTGACGGCCCTTATGAAACAAAGATTCCGCACCAGCTTAATTTCATCGAGTCTGTACGTTCGAGAATAGATCCGGTAGTTCCTGTTGAAATAGGCCATAGCAGTGCCACAGTGTGTAACCTTGGCAATATTGCATGCCAGCTTAAGAGAACACTGAAATGGGATCCGGCAACACAGACATTTATAGGTGATAAGGATGGCAAGGCCACGGGCATGCTTGAGTACGAGTACCGCAAAGGCTGGAAGCTTGTCTGATACCTGTTATGATAAATTTTCTTTAATCAATTCCTTTAAAGGCTGAGTCAGCCAGGGAGGCACAATGCCCGTCCGGATGAAACTTTTGCCCGGATCAATTCTTTCAGCCGGGCCATACGGACGGGCGCTCTGTGTTGAAGTCTTAAAAATGCGGCTATTATGAAGTATCTTAAACTATTTATCCTGATCCTGATTACAGGCCTGATATTAGCGGGTTGTTTTCACAGGAAGTCAGATGTTATTGTGCTGTCGGCACCTGCCGGTAAGCGTTTTACCCGGATAAATACTGACGGGATCACGGTTATTCCCAATGGCCGGTTTATAACGCCGCAGGGTAAATGTATTACGGTAGCCCCTCATCCTTTTGGACTGGCTCTTAGTCATGACGGAATGACAGCTGTTACAGCGAATTCGGGCGTAAAGCCATTATCTGTTTCAATTATTCACAACCCCGGTCATAATCCTGAAATAATACAGGTACCACCCGGTTATTCAAATGATGCAGGTGTACTGGAGTCTGTGTTTATGGGACTGGCTATTTCTCCTGATGACAGTAAGGTTTACGTATCTGGAGGCCAGGAAAACAGCATACTCGTTTTTGATCTTCAGACAGGTCAAAAGATTGATTCAATTGACTGTTCCATATGTGCCGACAGTACAGATTACCCGGATGGCTATATAGGAGACATGACTCTTACAAAGGATGGGAGATACCTGTATGCTGTCGACCAGATGAATTTCAGGATTGCAGTTATTGATACTCATTCAGGGAAGGTGATCAGGTCGGTGGGAGTGGGTCGTTATCCTTTTGGCATAACACTGGCCGACGATGAGAAGAAGCTTTATGTTGCGAATGTCGGGATGTTTAAATACAGTAAAATAGGTAATATAGAAGCAACATCTGATTACAAACATGCACTTTCCTTTCCGGCCTTTGGATATAATACAAAGGAAATGATCAATGGCATAACAACCGACAGCCTTATCATTCCGGGTCTCGGTGATCCAAACAG
>DATFLA010000173.1:0-6399 GCA_035268305.1 Bacteroidales bacterium
TCAATAGATATAACATCGGAGATAAGCAGTACGGTAAATATCCCTGTTATTGCTTCAGGAGGTGCAGGAAATATGAAACATTTCAGGGAGGTCTTTACCGAAACAGGCTGCAGCGCAGCACTGGCAGCAAGCATCTTTCATTTTGGAGAAGTGGATATCAGGGATCTAAAGACATACCTTAAGACCGAAAACATTCCTGTACGATAAAGGTAACTATTGTTCAGGCAATCCTGTACAGCACATTAATATTAAATAACATACAAACTGATATAATGAAAATTGATTTCGAAAAAGGGAACGGTCTTGTTCCCGTAATTATCCAGGATAACAGGACACTGCAGGTTCTCATGTTGGGTTATATGAATGAAGAGGCTTTTCTAAAAACTGAAAAAGAAAAGGTTGTTACCTTTTTCAGCAGGAGCAAAAACAGGCTCTGGACAAAGGGAGAAACATCGGGCAATTTCCTTTATGTATATGAAATACTTGCCGATTGCGACAATGATTCAATTCTTATTAAAGTCAGACCTGCCGGGCCTGTTTGTCATACGGGTAATACAGCCTGCTTTGATGAAAATACTGCCAAGGGATTCATCTACAAACTTGAAGAAATAATCAACCAGAGAATCGATAGCGATTCAGCCGAATCATATACCAACAGGCTTTACAAAAAAGGTGTAAATAAAATGGCTCAGAAAGTCGGTGAAGAAGCAGTCGAACTTGTAATAGAAGCAAAGGACAATAATGATGATCTTTTCAGGAATGAAGCTGCCGACCTTTTGTACCACCTGCTTATTCTCCTGAAAGCCAGGGGAGTATCATTCAGCGATATTGAAAAGGTGCTTGAAGGCCGCCATAAAGGCTGATAATGATAGTACATGAACAGACATTTCTCTGTCAGATGACACTCATCCTGTTCAAAATTTATAACGAAATGAAATATTTTCTTTTGTTTTGTTTGTTATTTTAATAAAAAATGTACTTTTGTAAGCCGATATAAGTGTTATAATGAAAATTTGCAAGACATATTTTATCTCCTTTTATTACTTCTTTTTTTATTTTAGAAAAAGATAATGGGGATTTTTGTATATGAATAGATAAATAATATTATAGCAAGGGTCCCAAAAAGGGGCCCTTCCTTTTTTTTAACAATATTAAAGATGAAAATAGCAATCCAGGGTGAGACCGGTAGCTTTCACGAAGTGGCAGCCAGGCAGTACTTCAGTTTCGATGAAATTGATATAGTACCCTGCTCTACATTTGATCTGACACTTAACACTGTACTGGCAGGTGAAGCCGATTTTGCAATTATGGCTATAGAAAATGCACGTTCCGGGAGCATCCTGTACAACTATACCCTAATACGGGAATCGGGACTTAAGATACTTGGTGAGCATAATCTGCGGGTCAGGCAAAACCTTATGGCTCTGCATGGCCAGCAAATCACTGATATAAAGGAGATAAGATCTCATCCTATTGCAATTGCCCAGTGTATGACCTTTCTCAACCAGTTTCCCGGAATTACGCTTGTTGAAAGCTACGATACAGCAGCCAGTGCGAGGGAGATAAGTGAGAATAAAGCAACAGGGGTAGCAGCTATTGGATCTGCTATTACAGCAGAGATATACGATCTATGCATTCTTGCATCAGGAATAGAGACCTATCCACAGAACTATACCCGTTTCCTTGTGGTAGGAAATGAAGATAAAGGTAATACAAGGGGTAATAAAGTATCAATATGCTTTTCAACAGGTCATAAACCAGGATCTCTTGCTGCCGTACTTGTCAAAATTGCCGAGCTGGGCATCAATCTTTCGAAGATACAATCGGTGCCACGGCTCAACGGCAACTGGGAGTATATGTTTTACCTCGACCTTGAACTGGACAAAAACACAAAATCAGATGTAATAAACAGGTTCTTACATAAATACACCAGCGATCTTGAGATACTGGGTGTTTACTTTAAAGGAGACAGGCTATATGAAAGTTAAACCAGCAAATCGGACCAATACGGTTGAGGAATACTATTTCTCGCAAAAACTGGCAGAAATTGACAGGATGCGCAAAGCCGGTGCAGACGTTATTAACCTGGGCATAGGAAGCCCGGATCAGCCCCCTTCACCCGGGACAATCAGGGCTCTTATCGATGAAGCCATGAAACCGACATCACACGGCTATCAAAGCTACAAGGGAATAGCTCTTCTCAGGCAGAGATTTGCAGAATGGTATAAGAAATATTTTAATGTTGGCCTCGATCCGGATAAAGAAATACTCCTTCTTATGGGCAGCAAGGAGGGAATTATGCATATAAGCATGGCCTTTGTGAATCCCGGCGATGAAGTACTTGTTCCCGATCCGGGTTATCCCACATATACATCGGTAACTAACCTTGTGGGCGGCGTAGTTCGAAGGTATGAGCTCGACGAAAATAAGGGCTGGCTTCCTGATCTTGATACGCTTGAAAAAAGCAACCTAGAGAAAGTGAAGGTAATGTGGGTCAATTATCCGCATATGCCTACAGGAACAAAGGCATCAAAAGAACTTTATGAAAAACTCGTTGACTTTGCAACAAGGCATAATCTGCTGCTTGTCAACGATAATCCGTATAACTTTATTCAAAACAAGGATTATCACAGCATACTGGAGGTTGATGGTGCCATGGAAACTGCTCTGGAACTCAACTCTCTTAGTAAATCACATAACATGGCCGGATGGAGAATAGGTATGGTTGCCGGTCATAGTGAATATATAAACAATATATTAAAGGTAAAAAGCAACATGGATTCGGGTATGTTCCTTGCCATGCAGGTAGCAGCTGCCGAAGCCCTTAATAACCCCGAATCGTGGTACGAGTCGGTGAATGAAGTATATTCAGTGAGACGAAAGATTGTGGAAGAAATTATGGATACTCTCGGTTGCACCTGCAACAAAGACCAGGCCGGACTGTTTGTATGGGGACGGATACCATCCGATACGGCCGGTGTTGAAGAATTCATAGAGGATATCCTCAGAAAAACAAATGTCTTCATAACTCCCGGGTTCATCTTTGGAGAAAAAGGCCGGAGGTACATCCGCATTTCATTATGTGCCAGTGAAGAGAGGCTGGCAGAAGCAAAGGACAGGCTAACAGAATATAAAAATAACTTATAACTGGTATCAAAAATGGTAATTGCAGTAGTTGGTATAGGACTTATTGGAGGTTCGCTGATGATAGATCTGCGAAAAAGAGGTTTTGCCACCCGTATAATTGGTGTTGAGAACAATATAACACATAGTAACATTGCTCTTCTGAGCGGTCTCATTGATGAGGTTGAAACCCTTGAGAACGCCGTAAGCAAAAGTGATCTTATTATTCTGTCTGCACCTGTGAATACAAATTGTAAAATGTTACCCGGAATACTTGATATGATTACAGGCACAACAAAAGTTGTTACCGATATGGGATCAACAAAGGGCAGCATAGCCCGGGCATCGAAAGACCATCCTGCCCGCGGAAGGTATGTTGCAGTTCATCCCATGGCAGGTACGGAATTCTCAGGCCCGCTTGCTGCCATTGGCAAGCTTTTTGACTACAAACCCGCAATAATTTGTGACAGGGAGCTGAGCGATAAGGATGCACTCAGGACTGTTGAGAAGATGCTCGAGACACTGAACATGCGCAAGGTCTTTATGAATTCCAATGACCATGATATTCATGTGGCATATGTTTCACATATTTCACATATTACATCCTTTTCTCTTGCCCTAAGCGTGCTTGACAAGGAAGAGAAAGAGCAAAACATACTCACACTGGCCGGAGGAGGTTTTGAAAGCACGGTGCGTCTTGCCAAAAGCAGCGGTGACACTTGGGCTCCCATCTTCACTGAAAATGCAGAGTATATCCTTGAAGTAATGGATAACTACATTGAAAAAATGAATTCTTTCAGGAAAATGATAGCTGAAAATAATATTGATGGCCTTAAAGCCCTTATGGAAGAGGCCAATAAGATCAGGAAAATACTGAACTAATAATAAATTCAACGATGGAACTTAACATTGGAAATTCTAAGATAAGCGAATGGAGGGGCTATAAAGGCAGGCCTTTCCTGATATCCGGTCCGTGCAGTGCCGAGTCCGAAGAGCAGGTGATGGAAACAGCAAGGCAACTTGCTGCACTGAGTGAAGTAAGTGTCTTCAGGGCAGGGATATGGAAACCCAGAACCCGTCCCAATTCGTTTGAAGGAGTAGGTACGGAGGGGCTCAAATGGCTCAGAAGAGTAAAACAGGAAACAGGACTGTTGGTTGGAACTGAAGTAGCCAATGAGAAACATGTATACGAGGCGCTCAAGTACGGAATAGACCTTTTATGGATCGGAGCACGTACTTCCGTTAACCCTTTTACGGTACAGGAGATATCAGATGCTTTGAACGGAGTGGATGTAATGGTGCTTGTAAAAAATCCTATTAATCCCGACCTTGAGCTATGGACAGGAGCCATCGAACGTATTGCAAGGGCAGGTATCACCAGGATTGGTGCTATTCATCGCGGTTTCTCCTCGTATGAAAAAACATTATACCGCAACCAGCCCAACTGGCAGCTTCCTATTGAACTGAGAAGACGTATCCCCGATCTTCCTATGATCTGTGATCCAAGTCATATTTCCGGCTCACGTTTATACCTGCATGAGATAGCACAGAAAGCGATGGATCTTAACTTCGACGGCTTAATGCTTGAATCGCATATCGACCCTGCAAATGCCCTTTCAGATGCGGCTCAACAGTTAACACCCAACGATCTGAAAGAACTCCTGAGCCGCCTTATAATGAGGAGTCCGAGCACTTCTGACCCGCGACTTCTAGATGTGCTCGGAGAATTGCGTCAGCAGATTGATGTTTACGACGAAACCCTGCTCGACCTGATGGAAAAAAGAATGAAGGTAGCAGAAACTATCGGGCAGTATAAAAAGGAAAATAATATCACTATATTGCAAAGTACAAGATGGGATGAAATTATTAAGAAAGTAATGGCCAGGGGACTGGCAAAAGGCCTTAGTGCTGAAATGATTGATGCAATCTTCAAAGCTATTCACCAGGAGTCTATCAATCATCAGATGAAGGTTATGAATGATGATGTTGAAACTTCAGTAGAAAGGAAATAAAAATACTAACGTATGGAACGATATCTTGAACCGTCTGAGATTAAAGGTGAAGTAAAGGCACCGACATCAAAAAGTATGACGCAAAGAGCAATAGCTGCGGCTATACTGTCAACCGGACAGAGTATCATCCACGATCCTTCCTATTGCGATGACTCACTTGCAGCCATGAGCATAGCTGTCTGCCTCGGAGCCAGGGTAGAGCCTGAACCCGACAAGCTTAAAATAACAGGGAATGACAGGTTGAAAGAAAATAAACTTAACTGCGGTGAATCGGGTCTTGCCATCCGTATGTTCTCACCGGTGGCTGCCTTATATCCCTCGGAGATTATAATGGTCGGCTCACCAACCCTGCGTAAGCGTCCGATGAATATGATAGAAGAGGCACTGAACCAGCTTGGAGCAAAATGCTCATCAGATGGCGGCTTTCTTCCGGTCAGCATACAGGGTCCGATGAAAGGTGGCTATTGCGAGATAGACGGTTCAGTAAGCAGCCAGTTGCTTACGGGTTTACTGATGGCTCTTCCACTGGCGCCCGAAGACTCTGAAATAAAGGTAAATAACCTGAAGAGTAAGCCCTATATCGACATGACTATTCAGGTTCTGGAATCATTCGGAATCAAAATTGAAAACAGCGGTTATACAAATTTTCTCATCAGGGGAAACCAGGTATACACTCCGCGGGAATTCACAGTGGAAGGTGACTGGTCGGGTGCTGCCTTCCTCCTTGTGGCAGGTGCAATAAACGGTAACATAACTGTCACCGGACTGAGACACGACAGCAGGCAGAGCGATATGGCAATCCTTGAAGCCCTCAAAAGCGCCGGGGCAAAGCTTGAAATTGACGGAGAAAAAACTATTATATCACGTTCAGATCTTAAAGCATTCTCTTTTGACGCAACAGAATCACCAGATCTCTTCCCTCCTCTTGTTGCACTGGCATCTTACTGCAATGGCACATCTACAATAAGCGGCGTATCGCGGCTTATTCACAAGGAAAGTAACAGGGCAATGTCGCTGAAGGAAGAATTCGGGAAAATGAACATTAATATTAAGACAGAAGGAGACATAATGTACATAACAGGCGGACAGCCCGCAGGTACCCATGTTGAGTCGCACGATGACCATCGAATAGCAATGGCTGTTGCTGTCGCAGGACTAGGAGCCACAGGCAATATGTATATTCATGACTCACAGTGTGTTGCAAAATCCTACCCGCTTTTTTTCGATGACCTGCGTACAATGGGAGCCATTGTTTATGAATAAA
>DATFLA010000174.1:0-5282 GCA_035268305.1 Bacteroidales bacterium
CTATTCAGGAAGTTTCAGTGCTGGTATCTCAGTTCTTTGCAATAGTTTGATCATTGATATTTAATGCTTTTCTGAAATTTATCCGGAAATATCCGGGTTTATTTTAGCAAATTGACTAACTTACTGTATTCTTTCATTTAATAGCATTTTTGATTTAAATCCACAGCTTAACTTATATTATGCGCCATTCTCATAATGACCTTTAAGGTAATATGTGGTTCTCATATAAGTATTTCAGAAATAAAAATCTGCAGGAAAATGTATGATGATCAAAGTGAAAAATACAAAAGACAATTTGGAGAACTAACGCCCTTTGATATTGAAAAATATATGCTCATTATCGGGGCAAGGGAAGTAGAAAGTATTAAAAGACTTTCGGAACCTCTGCAAAAAAGAACATGGTGTCATGTGAATTCCACTTTTGAAGGCGGTGGTGTTGCAGAGATGTTAAAAAGTATTGTGCCGATTGCAAGGGGTCTGGGGATAAATTGCAAATGGTACAGCATCGAAGGGAGTAATAATTTTTATTCCATCACGAAAAGGTTTCATAATATTATCCAGGGCCTTGATCAGAGATTTACGATTGAAGATCTCCTTGAAACTTACCTTGAGACCAACAGAAAGAATTTTGAAAACACAAGTATCGTTTCCGATATGACAATTGTGCATGACCCTCAGCCATGTGCATCAATCATTCATGGCAATTATGAAGGTAAGATGATTTGGCGATGCCATATTGATACTTCCGAGGCACATGAAATGATCTGGAATTTTCTTTTGCCATATATAAACAATTATGATGGCTGCGTCTTTTCAAAAAGAAGTTTTATCAAGAAGGGGATCAAGAAGCCTGTATACCAGGTAACTCCTGCAATTGATCCCCTGTCGGTAAAGAATCGGCAGCGATCTCAGAAGGAGAGTTTTGATTCACTTGGCGAATTCTGGACTAAATACAATATAGATCCTGACAGACCTATTGTTCTTGCAGTGTCGCGATACGATGTACATAAAAACCAGGCGACCATTATCCAGGCATTTAAAAAGCTGAAAAAAATAAAGGAGATAAAGGACCTGAAACCGGTTCTGATTCTGGTAGGTAATTCGGCCACTGATGATCCGGAAGGAGCAGAGATGTACAGTAAGATTCAGGAAACTGCTGATAACGATCCTGATATATATCCGCTGGTTAACATTGAAAACAATGATGAAAATATCGGGGCACTGATGAGAGTTGCTAAAATATTTGTACACATTTCTACAAAGGAAGGTTTCGGACTTGTTGTTACGGAGGCATTATGGCAGGGTACACCTGTAATCGGAAGCAATGTCGGTGGGATTACACTGCAGGTCATTAACGGGAAGACCGGGTACCTCGTGGATCCGGATAATGTTAATGATATTGTGATCTTCATGAAGTTTCTTCTTACCAACCACGAAGAAAGGGAGAAACTGGGTTACAATGCCATAGAATTCGTAAGAGAAAACTTCCTGATAACCACAATGATAAAGAAATATATAATCCTGATGCGTTTCCTGCTGGGAATCGATTTCCCGTATTTCAGAATATAATATGTTTGTCTTTAGAGTGCAGAGACCAGTCAGGATGGTTGTGCATACAAAGATATAATGCGGATAATCAGTCTTGTTGCCGCTTCCATACTTTCCAGGGGAATAAATTCAAATTTACCGTGAAAATTATGTCCCCCTGCAAAAATATTTGGGCATGGTAATCCCATATACGACAGCCGCGATCCATCCGTTCCTCCTCTGACAGGAATGATTTTCGGTTCAATATCAAGTTCTTCCATTGCTTTCCTGGCAATATCCAGGATATGAAAAACAGGTTCAATCTTTTCACGCATATTATAATACTGATCTTCTATTACCAGTTTTACAGTTCCTTCAGGGTATTTTGTGTTAAGCAGATTGGCAACATCCTGCATAAATGCCTTTTTATCTTCAAATTTTTTCCTGTCGTGATCGCGGATAATATATTCGATGGCTGATTTTTCAACAGTCCCCTCTGACTTCATCAGGTGGTAAAAACCCTCATAGTCAGTTGTGAATTCAGGTCGTTGTTCAACAGGCAGCATACTGTTAAATTCATGGGCGACAAGAAGCGCGTTAATCATCTTGTTTTTAGCTGTTCCGGGATGAACATTTCTGCCCTGGATTGTTATTATTGCTCTCGCGGCATTAAAATTTTCATATTCAAGTTCACCTATCTCTCCACCATCCATTGTATAGGCATAATCTGCACCGAATTTTTTTACATCAAAGTAATCCACTCCTCTCCCCACTTCTTCATCGGGAGTAAATCCAACCTTCACTGTCCCGTGTTTTATTTCCGGATGCTGAACAAGGTATTCCATTGCTGTTATTATCTCGGCAATGCCTGCCTTGTCGTCGGCACCGAGCAGTGTGGTTCCGTCTGTTGTTATGACAGTCTGCCCCTTATACAGCTTTAATTCAGGAAAATCGGCCGTTTTGAGTGTAAGGCCGGTATCCTTGTTAAGAAGTATATCCTCTCCGTTATAGTTACCTGTGATTTGAGGTTTCACATTGGTTCCCGACATATCCGGACTTGTATCCATATGCGATAAAAATCCTATTACAGGTACCACATGAGAGACATTGGAAGGAAGAGTTGCCATCACATAACAATGCTCATCAAGCGATATATCACTAAGGTTAATCGCTTTAAGCTCGTCGACAAGAATCTTAGCGAGATTTAACTGTTTATCCGTGCTGGGGAATGATTTGGAATCGGGATCCGATTGCGTATCTGTCTTAACATATTGTAAAAAACGTTCCAGTATCTTTTCCTTCATAATCTGTTTTTAAACTTAAAAATGAAGGCCACTGCATAACCTTAGTGCAGTAGCCTTAATATTTTATTTTACATCCGGATCTCCCGGGACAAAACCAGTTTATTTACATTTAAGGTTATTACGCTTCGCTTTTGACGGCTCGGCAAAGACACCATATTCCGCATTCTTGAAAGATTCGCATGCTTCAGCTGTCTGTCCTTTCCCTTCCTGTGCGAGGGCTATCTGGAAATAGAACTTAGCTTTAGCATCGGCATCACCTGTCTCCATCGCAAGTCCTTTCTGCCCATATTCCAGTCCTTTGTCAAATTCCTTCTTCTTGTTATATACTTCGGCAAAGAAATAGTCGAGGTCCTTATCATCACCATACTTTGCAGCCTTGTCAAGAAGAACAAGAGCAGAATCAAGATTGTCTGCCTGATCCTCTTTAGATCCGGCAGAGCGGAAGAAGCCGAGAGCCAGTGATGATGCGGCACTTACCTTGGTTTCATTATTAGCGGCTTTCATCTTTTCTATATACAGATCAATCGTTTTTTCAAATTCATCCGCATTATCCTGTTTTACATATATAAGAGCCTTATTGTATATTGCAGAAGTATAATCGGGATTTATCATAAGAACACTGTCGAATGCAACAAGTGCATTATCCAGGTCATTCTTTGAGAAATATTCTCCGGCCATTTTATTATAACCCCTGATCAGTATATTATCAGAATTTTTCTTCAATGATGGATTGTCATATTTTTCAGCAGCGGCAGCAGCATTCTTAGCTGCTTTGATAATAACAGCCGTAGGTTTTTTCTGAGTATAAGCATTGGCGGCAATGTTATAATAGAGGCTGGGTAAAACCTTTATAGCTTCCTGTTTCAGGTCCGCAGCCGAATCCCCTACCTGTTCCGACAAACTTACCACATTCTCAAATGCTTTAATCGCTCCCTGAGGATCTGTTTTAACTGCTTTTACTCCTTCATTATAGGCATGGATTACGTCATTCCTGCTCTGTGCATTCAGGCTTATACCTGCTATTAAAAGAGCACCAAGTAAACACGCAGTCTTAATCAAATTCTTCATTTTCATTTTCATTTTCATTCAGATTATCAGATTATTATTAACTTTTTTTCTTCTGAAGGGAATAAATATAGGCATTTAAATTTTTTTAACAGTTCATTTTGTATAAAAATATGACATTTATCATCAGGCCATTGGCTGAATGTCTGCTTCACTATTTACGTATCTGTCTGCTTAAGTTCACATTATTTCCAAAACTATTACTATTCAGACTTTAACCTGAAAGACTACAATATTTCCATTTTCCCAATCCTGACCGCTAAGATAACAAGCCTGTTATTAAAAAATATTCATAATTAAGTATATGATAAACTGCGGTATGCGATATATTTTATTTAAAAGTTAATTTTTTTCATATTTCTCATTAAACCTTTGACCGTTTTTTTTATCAAACAATAACTGAACCGAAAAGTTAAATTAAGAGTAATAAATTATGAAAGTAAAAATCTCAATTCTGGTAACAATTGCCATTGTATCTCTTGTTTTTACAGGATGTACAAAGAGTCATGACACTACTGGCTTGTCGAACCTGACTTTTAACCTGACCGACGCTCCCGGATCATATGATGAGGTAAATATTGATGTAGTCGGCCTGCAGGTTATTGTAAATGATTCAATTTATGATCTTCAAACACAGTCAGGAATTTATAACCTGCTTGATCTTGTTAATGGAAAGGATACCCTGATTGTAGAAGGACAGGTTCCTTCCGGTATGTTAAGCCAGGTAAGGCTTATACTTGGTGACAACAACAACCTTCTTATAGGCTCTGATTACTTTGATCTGAAGGCACCAAGTGCACAGCAATCGGGACTTAAGCTGAATGTTCATCAGGATATGTACCCGGGTGTGGCTTATGAGTACACTATTGATTTTGATGCCGGCAGATCAATAATTCATACAGGAAGTGATCAGTATATATTAAAACCTGTGCTAAAAGTATTTTCAGATGCCGTGTCGGGTGCTATTGAAGGTGTGGTAACACCTGTTGATGTATATGCTGAAATATTTGCAGTCTCTGAGAGCAATGATACTGTTTCTACTTTCTCTGACAGTGAAACAGGTCATTATATGTTCCGGGGTCTCGGGAGTGGCAGTTATAGTCTGGATTTCAAGCCTGTTGCTCCATACAACGATACAACCCTGCAGGATATAGTTGTAATGACGGGCTCAGTTACCGTTGTTGACACGGTGAAGTTTAATTAAGATCAGATTGTGTGTTTGGGGTTATAGTAGTTCGGACTGATGTCTGATTCTTACCGGCTGCATCCAGGAAAAATGCTTTTATTCCGGGTGCAGCTTCTCATTTATGTCAGCTGAGCAGTCTTTCAAGATGCCTGTTGAGTTCCTTCTGCCCAGTCATATAAAAGTATTTTTCCAATACCAGA
>DATFLA010000175.1:0-6223 GCA_035268305.1 Bacteroidales bacterium
CCATATCCGATATCAGGCAGGTATGCATTCCTGATACCAGGGACTCCAGCTCATCTGCACCAGTATAATTCCCAAACGGCAACACAACAACCGATTCAATTGACCCGGCCCTTGCCTGTTTTCCTTCACCTGTAGTGTTAAAAACTATGAGAGTAACAACGATAATTACTATAGACAATAAAAGAGCTGAAACCAGGATAGTCCTTCTCTTAGGGTTACCATATCCTTCCTTGAAACCAGCTGATCGAGCTCTTTTATGTGATGTTGTTTCAGTCTTCTCAACAATAGCTTCCCCTGGAGGTTCGCCATCCTTTTTATCAATTGTATTGATAGAAGAGATTATCTCTTTTATAGCAAGAGCGACTTTGTTTATCTGGTCGCGATAAACGGTATTATTAAGATTTCCTTTCGGTTTATCTTCTATCGATCGAAGAGGCCGGTTGATCCCAGAGGATTTAAAAATAAAATCTACTCCACGGAGCGCTCCTCCAAAGATTGATTCACACAGTTTTTTATCTTCTTCATCCAGATCATGAATCCGGACAGGAAGAACCCTGTTGGCAACATTACCATTTGACAGCCTTACTTTCAGTCCGAACTGATCCTGAGAAGCCCGCTCTATAAAGGCATTAAATTCATGTTCCCAGGCAAATGACTTTGGATCGCAGTATGTAAGTGAAATAATAGGGATAAAGACAAGGCATTTCAACTTCTCTTTGAGGGATTCACCTACATCATGCGTCTCTAATAGTTCATCGTGTGGATTGATATCAAAATAGACGCTTATTTTCTCTTTGAAGGTTGATTCGAGTTCGTTTTTAAGAGCATCAACAAACTCACTAACCCACCTGTCACCTTTGTTATCTTTCTGGCGATAGCTTATGAAAATGTCGTAGTTGTATCCCGGGATTATACTGGCCATGTTAGTAGTTCATTGTGTTAAAGTTATGAAAGACATTAACACGAATCAAATAAAATCCATCCACCCAAGTCTTGCCGCGGATGGATGGTAATTGCACGGTCTGTTTTCATTGGTCCTTAATATTTAAAGTTCCTACGGACCTGATGTGTCGCCCTTTCAGGGCTCAGGATGCGGATATGTGTCTTCGCCGGCGGCTTACACCGCCGGTTATTCATGTGTCGCCCTTGCAGGGCTAAGATGTCGTTTCTGGGGTCAATAACCCGGACAGACACCAGTAGTTATTCACATAACTCCCTTTCAGGGCTAAGATGTCGTTTCGCAGGTCAATAACCCGGGCAGAAACCCGGAATTATTCACATATCTCCCTTTCTGGGTCAGGATAAATATTATTTGTCGCTGAAAATTCCGTTTCTGATGGAGTGTATCACTAATTCCGTCATGCCCACGCAATACAACTCGTCAACTCCTCTACTACGTTACGGAGCCTACTCAAACAGTAATTATTACTTTTGCCCGCTGCATCATGACTCCATTCTTTAGCTGATCCCAAAATCCTCTGAGGCCGATACAAATCCCCAAATTCAAAGGTTATGATTGAAAGTCAATAATTGTTATTAAAGTCAATTTTAATTCTTTAGCGTTGTGCAGGCAATCCGAAAATGGTGCGAAATAAAAATGGAATGCCGTTTTCAGGATATAATCGCGGAGCGGTTTCATTATTACTAGCATTAGATCCATTTTAAAACAATGAACCACGGAGTGGTTCCATTATATAAACATAATAGAACATATATCCTATTGTCATTTGTTATGTGACCGGGGAATCCATCGCTAAAGCTTCGGGATGACAGGCTAAAAAAAGTGTGAGTTTGAGTGCGGGAGCGAGTGCAACAAAAAAGAGTGGATCAGCATGTTCTCACACTCAAACCCACTCTCACTCTTTTTTGTTGACCCACCAGGTTTCGAACCTGGACTCTTCAGAACCAAAATCTGACGTGTTGCCAATTACACCATGGGTCAGTTTCCTTATAAAGGAGCAGCAAAAATAGAAATTTTTTTTAAAACAGGCAGCCGGTATCTTTTTTTGATTGCAACTGCTCAGGAACTGTGTTTCTTATCTGTCAATATTTCGTTATACCTGTCGCGGTTCATACGGGGTACCTCAACGACAATAAAAGGACAATCGATGAGCGACCTGAGTATAAAACCCAGCTCACACATATCGTCATCGCCGTTCTCATAATACCACTTCACACTGGCATTCTTCTTCACATCCCTCATCGCCGACAACTCTCTCAGCATAGCATAGATCCACTTTGTAGAACTTGTATTGATATACTCAAAACCGAAATCTATAACTGTCCTGCCGCAATATTCAGCTACATATTCAGATATCCATTTCAATAAAGGTCTGTAGAAATCACCGGCATTTTCAGGTATTGACCTTCCCATAATAAAGATCCTGCCCGGCTCAAGTAAAATCCAGGGTGTTCTTTTTGAAGGATCCTTTATTATGTGGTCAGGCTGCATCATATTATTATTTTACAACTTATTCCCCTGTGTATCTGTATCACAAATGTATAATCAATTCCCGAAAACACTGACCGGGAATGGGCTAAAATTAGAAAAAGGAATGAAAATTACAAATGTTGTTGTGTGACATTCTGGTTAAAAAGAGTAGGTTCGGTCTCTTCCCAGAGTGTTGGGTGCTCCTCTTCGAATCGTTTTATGATGGCTTTCATCACTGTTACCCGCAGGAATTCCGATTTATTCTTTATACGATAACGGTTACAATAAATTCCAAGTGCTCTCATCTCCCTGTTATTAAGCATCATGGAAAGACGATTGGTCCGTCTGAGGTGATCTTCCTTAAATACGCGTCTCACTAATAAATATTGATGAAATCCGACAACTAATTTAATCAAACAGTTCATGTACAGGCTGCGGCGAAAAAATAGTTTTTAACACAAAAAAAACAGCCAGTCATTATTTGGCTGGCTGTCTGTTGTTTATGGTATTAACAACTTTTGATATGTATGAATTTCATTGTCAGAACCGCCGGATTACCGGGCATGTCTATATATCAGGCTTTATCAGCACTTCCGAGTACATTAACTACTTTATGCTTATAAAGTTCCTTGAGTTTGTCGCGGGCCGGTCCCAGGTATTTACGCGGGTCAAATTCACCGGGATCCTCAACAAAGACCTTGCGGATAGCTGCAGTCATGGCCAGACGTCCGTCACTGTCTATATTAATCTTGCAAACTGCTGATGTGGCTGCTTTGCGGAGCTGGTCTTCCGAAACACCTGCAGTATTTTCCATCTTGCCTCCGTACTTGTTGATCTCGGCAACAATATCCTGGGGAACCGAAGAAGCCCCGTGAAGCACTATCGGGAACCCTGGTATTCGTTTTTCACATTCCTCGAGAATGTCGAAACGAAGAGGAGGAGGTGTTTCACCCGGCTTAACCTTGAATTTGAATGCACCATGTGATGTACCTATTGATATGGCAAGCGAATCCACTCCTGTCTTCTTCACAAAATCCTCAACCTCTTCAGGTCTTGTATATGAAGAATGCTCTGCCTGTACCTCATCTTCAATACCTGCAAGCACACCAAGTTCACCTTCAACTGTAACATCATACTGGTGAGCATACTCAACTACCTTCCGTGTAAGCTCTATATTTTCCTCGTAGGGGAAATGCGATCCGTCTATCATCACTGAAGAGAAACCTGTTTCAATACATGATTTACATGTCTCAAAAGAATCACCATGATCGAGATGTAATACGATGGGAATAGGAAAGCCGAGTTCCTTTGAATATTCAACAGCACCTTTGGCAAGGAACTGAAGTAAGGTCTGGTTGGCATACTTACGTGCACCCTTCGAAACCTGGAGTATTACAGGTGATTTTGTTTCCACACAGGCTCCTATTATTGCCTGAAGCTGTTCAAGATTGTTGAAATTGAACGCAGGAATGGCATATTTACCTGCCATAGCTTTTTTGAACAATTCTCTTGAATTAACCAATCCTAATTCTTTATAATGTAGCATAATTTAATGATTTTAAATAAGTCGCCCAAAATAGTTATTTTAGCAATGCCTGCCAAAAGATTTAATCACAATTAACCGGAAATTTTCCCGGTTCAGATTACAAATATAACTAAAATTCAGGCGACAGTAAACAAATCCTCCGCGTCGGAAGAGTCTGTGAAATTATTCTTTTATCTGTTCTTTATATTATTTATCTTCGTAATCTTGAAATTTTAAACTTTTAACTGCATTAAAGAAAACCGGACAGACGTGCTATTTGCCTTTATAATAGAGACTTTAACTCTTGATTTGTTTCATTTTTTAAAAACTTTAGCATGAAATCAACATGTCTTTGTATACAGGAACGTATGAATAAATTAATTCTGTGTTGATTCAGTAAGACTATAAAAATAACATACACATGAAAAGAATATTGATTTTAATATTATCCGTAATACTTGTTTCACAAGGTTTTACAAGGGCACAACAGAAGTCCTGGAGCCTTGAGGAATGCATAAAGTATGCAATAGATAATAATATCCTGATTAAGCAGCAATCAATCCAGACAAAGGTACAGGAGAATGCTCTCGACCTTGCAAAGCTTAAACTTTTACCGTCACTCAACGGGCAGGCTTCCTTCGGATATAGCTTCGGGCGTGCACTTGACCAGAATACATACCAGTTCTATAACCAGACTCTCCAGACTGATTATTTTTACGTTGGGGGTTCGACACCTGTCTTCAGCGGACTGCAAAACTTTAATTCGATAAAGAAAAACAAGTACCTGGTTCTTGCCAGTCAGCAGGATCTCCAGAATATAAGTGATAATGTTGCTCTTAATGTTGCCCTGTCGTATCTCCAGATACTCCTCAACAAGGAGCTTGTAACAGCGAACCAGAATCAGGTTGATATATCCCGTCAGCAAATAGAGAAAACAAAAAAACTTGTTGATGCAGGAAGTGTTGCCAGAGGAAATCTTCTACAGATAGAAGCGCAGGAAGCACAGGAAGAGCTTGCTCTGATAAACACCAGGAACCAGCTTGAGACATCATACCTTACACTTACCCAGCTTCTCGAGTTAAGCACACCGGAAGGCTTTGAAATTGTAGTGCCACAGTTAAACGTCGACACAAATTCGGTAGTATCGGGCAATATTAATGACATCTACCAGGTTGCCCTTAATAACCGTCCGGAAATTAAAAGTTCGGAACTGAAACTGACTGCCAGCCAGTATGATCTTAAGATCGCAAAGGGAGGCAGGGTCCCCCAACTCTCGATAAGTCATAATTTTAACACAAGGTATACTTATATCCCCAACCAGGTAGGTATTCAGCCTTTTCGTGACCAGATAAAGAACAACCAGAGTTCCGGGATCGGCCTTTCAATGAACATACCCATCCTCAACGGATGGCAGGTAAACAAGAACATCGCAAATTCAAAATTGAATGTTGAGAGTTCACAATATGCCCTCGACGGTACTAAGAAACAGCTTTATAAAAATATCCAGCAGGCCTACACCGATGCCAGGGCCGCACTTAAAAAATACACTGCAAGCCTTAAGGCTGTTGCTTCTGCTGAAGAGTCATTCAGGTATACTGAGCAGAAATTCGATCTCGGACTGGTAGCACCTGTCGATTATAATGCTGCCAAGACACAGCTTCTAAATGCACAGAGTGACCTTTCACAGGCAAAATACGAATATATCTTTAAGACAAAAGTACTCGAATTTTACAAGGGAATGCCACTTAACCTTAACACAATAAATTAATCACTTCAATATAAGTTATAATACCATGAATCCTGCAATATTTAACAATATCTGACAAAAATGAATACGTTTTAAATGAGTGGGTTCCATTTGACTTTAAAAACTAAAATTATCTACAAATGAAAAGTAACAAGATACTGAAGATTCTCCTGCCGGCTGTTATCGTTCTTATCATATTAGCTATTATTGGCAAGAAAGCCGGATGGTTCGGAAAGGCGCTGACTATAAAGGTGGCTGTTGAAAACGTAGAGAAAAGGACTATCGTTGAGACTATAACGGCCAACGGGAAGATACAACCTGAAAAAGAGGTTAAGATTACACCCGATGTATCAGGTGAGATTGTTGAACTCAATGTCAAGGAAGGCGATCCCGTTACAAAAGGAGAGTTATTACTCAGGATCAAGCCTGATGTTTATATATCACAGCGCGACAGGTCGATGGCAGCCATTAGTTCCGCACGTGCAAGGCTTTCTCAGTCGGAAGCCCAGTTTAAACAGGC
>DATFLA010000176.1:0-7310 GCA_035268305.1 Bacteroidales bacterium
CGATCTTGTGATGAATATCATGAGTACAATAAAATACGTGGAGTCATCGCCTGAATACAAATCAATGGCAGAACTTCTGCTGAATATGCTCGCCTCCGGAAAGATCATGGTGGAAAAATCCCTGTTGTCATTTGTAAACAGCGACCTCGACTTTGCAATATGGACAATTAAAAATGATCCCATTGTTGATGAGATGAACCAGAAACTGCTAATTAACAACATCTCAAAAGCCAAAATTAGCGACAAGATCAAAGAGATGCTGATTAGTTATGCAGATCTTAAAAATATTATCACAAATATTGAAAGGATCGCAGATCATGCCACAAATATAGCTGAAGCAACAATTTATTCACTTCAGGGTACGGATATAAGACATTCAGATCTCGATAAGGAAACCGAAAACAGTGTAGAGTAAAATCTCCTTAATTCCCGTGACCTATGGACTTAAAAAAATACAAAATATTAATAGTGGATGATGAAGAGGATCTTTGTGAAATTTTGCAGTATAACCTGAATAATGCAGGATTTGAGACAGAGACCGCCCACTCGGCCGAGGAAGCACTTAAAATGTCCCTTTATAATTTTGACTTGTTTTTACTTGACGTAATGATGGGCCCTGTCTCGGGGTTTAAGCTTGCAGAAAAACTAAAGAAAGAATTCAAAATAAATACCCCGGTAATCTTCCTTACGGCAAAAGACACTGAAAATGATGTACTTACAGGTTTTAGCCTTGGTGCCGATGACTACATTGCCAAGCCATTTTCCGTAAACGAGTTGACGGCAAGGGTAAAGGCGGTTCTTAAAAGGACCGAATCAGAAACGATGGAAGAATCGATACAAAAGTTCGGTGAAATTGAACTTGATAACGTCAGAAAACGTATAATAATTGAAAATGATAAAATAGACCTTACCAGGAAGGAATTTGAAATTCTGAAACTTCTCCTGGAAAATAACGGTAAAGTATATTCAAGAGAAGATATTCTGAAAAGAATCTGGGGAGGTGATGTAATTGTTACTGACAGAACTGTTGATGTCAATATTGCAAGGATTAGAAACAAAATAGGGAAATACAGCTCTAACCTGAAGAATAAGACAGGTTACGGATATTTTTTTGAATTCTGAAATATTTAAATACTGTTCATATGATTGCTAATAGCCGATTCCGAAATAACCTTTTCCTGTATTATTTCAGTGTGTTCTTTTTATTTACACTTGTAATTATCATCTACCTGTATCATCGCGAGAAAAAGTACAGGATAGAAACATTGAATGATGAGTTGTATAACATAACAGTAACAACGGATAATTTCATCAATGATAATAATGTATATGATAAAGGTAATTATAGAATTATCGATTCGCTCGTAAAGATATTACCACAGGAGGAATTACGAATTACAATTATCAATCCTTCAGGGAAAGTACTTTACGACAGCTATGTAAAGGACTGGAATACGATGGTAAACCATAAGACCCGGCCTGAAATAATGCAATCGACTTATTCAGAATTCGGTACCAATGTCAGGAAGTCAGCAACAACAGGTGTATCATATTATTATTATGCCAGGTTCTATAACAGGTATTATATAAGAGCAGCAGTGGTATATGACATCAATATAGTGCATTTTCTTACAACTGAGAAAATGTTCCTGGTTGTCATACTCACATTATTCTTTCTTATCTGGCTTATTCTCCTGGCTATTACAAACAGGTTCAGTGAATCTGTGACACGACTCAAGGATTTTGCAGTTACAATAGGGAGAAATGAAGCTTTCGACAACAATATACCTTTCCCGAAGAATGAGTTAGGTGTTATCGGGGAAGAGATTATAAGTATTTATAATAACCTGAGAAGGGCCAAAGATGACCTTGCGGTTGAAAAAGAAAGACTTTTCAATCACCTTAATATACTTAATGAAGGAGTGGCCTTCTTCACTAACAAAAATGAAAGGATCCTTACCAACAGCCACTTTATCCAGTTCATGAATATGATCTCGGGTGAGCTTACTCTCGATACGGATAATTTCTTCAGGATAGATGACTTTAAACCAGTGCTGGAATTTGTTGAGAATCAGAGAGCAGGGTCTTACAAATCAACCGAGCTGCAGAGGATGGAATATCTGATCAGCAAAAGTGGGAAATATTTCAGGGTGCAGTGTGTGATGTTCCATGATGAAAGCTTTGAAATTATCCTCAGTGATATAACAACAATGGAGACCAACAGGATAATAAAACAGCAGGTAACATCAAACATAGCCCATGAACTTAAAACGCCAGTTTCTTCAATAAAAGGTTATATTGATACCATTCTTAATGATCCCGCAATAGACCCTGTCAGGCAGAAATATTTCCTTGAAAGGGCTATGTCGCAGACAGAAAGACTTTCACAGCTTATAAATGATATTGCAGTCTTAAATAAGATTGAAGAGGCAGGAAGAAATTTCAACTTCGAAAAAATCAACATCTACGATGTAATAAACGAAGTTCGTGATAATTTCAAATCTGCCATTGAGCAGAAAAAAATGAACGTTGAGTGCAATGTTGAAAGTAATATAATTGTAAAGGGAAACAGATCATTGCTGCTTTCAGTCTTCCAGAACCTTCTTGAAAACTCCATTTCTTATGCAGGCGAAAACTGTACAATAAAAATAAACATGTTCCATGAAGACGAAAACTTCTATCATTTCTCCTTTTCGGATAATGGTGTAGGAATCCCTGAAGAACATCTCGGACGTGTATTTGAAAGATTTTACAGGGTTGATGCCGGAAGATCAAGAAAACAGGGTGGTACAGGCCTGGGCTTATCAATTGTGAAGAATGCTGTTCTTCTACATAAGGGAGAAATCTCCGTTAAAAAGATACAGGCCGGCGGCATTGAATTTCTCTTCAGCCTGCCCAGATACAGAGATTAAAAAGAGAAAGCCCTGTAATCAGATTGCATATCTTATATCATATTCCTCCTGGTAACCTTTTGATACATTCCCGCTCTTTTTAATAAGCTCATATTTCAAGGTCTCCGTATCCAGAATAATTCCCTGAAATCGCCCGAGGGAACATGACCCGCAGTTAAGGTATCTCTTCTTCTTATTCAGATAATAAGTATGGTGTGATTCCAGTTTATGAGTATGCGCCAGTATAACAACATCGTGCTCTTTAAGCAGTTTCAGCGCATATGTGAGATACTTGATAGTATTATATCTCTTTGGTATATGATGGATATTCTCCTGGAAAGCGACAACATGAAAATAGATATCCATCAGGAATCTGGAATGGGATAGTTTCTTGAGTAATGAAAAGCCAAATTTACTAATGGCTCTTCCGGGCCTGGACCCGTTGAACCAGTCGGCATTATGACCATGTTCAATATGAATTGTCTGGCCATGAGAATTTGTAATCTGGTAGCTTTGCAGTCCTGAACTGCTTACTATATCATGATTACCCCTTATAAATACGAAATCTCTGTCGGAGAAATACTGCATCAAAACCGGGTGAGCTGATTCAATTTCATCAAACCTGTATTTTAACAATTCGAATGTATCTCCGTTAAATATTACCTTCCCTACAGAATAACGGTCGCGTAAAGTTTCAATCTCCTCTATCAGGCTGCTGTCCGACCATTGGAAGGTACCGAACCTGTCGTTTGTATCTATGTGAAGATCAGAAATAACAAGGATGTTCATTTTGCCTGTTTTCCGGCAAAAATACCGACAGCCTGTTACAATAATGTTAAGGTATAAATACGGTTTTGTTTAATTATATCAGACTACCTTTATGCTCTTACGGTAAGAAGCCGTGGTCTCAGCTTCAGCCTGACCCGTATTGGCCTGATGCTCCTGAACTTGTACCCTACCTTATTAACAGCCACCGCTATTACGGAATACTTAATTAGCTGGCTGAAAAGTGTTGTGAGTCCGAAAAGAATAATATTGATGTTAAAAACACCCGATGAAATGGCGAAAATACCATAAGGTATTGGTGTCATGTTTGAAATAAACAGTAATCCGACACCATACCTGGAGTATAACAAATGCATTTTGTCGTAGCTGTGTTCCGAAAAACCAGGCACATTATCAAGGATAAAATGACCTATACCGGATATATCACCACTTGCAGTAAGCCATACAAAATGGCCAGTAAGGTAACCTATAATTGAGCCTGTCAGTGTCCCCAGAGAAATAAGAACAACATACCTTGCGGCAGCTGAATTTTTCATTATAAGAAGCATTATGAAAAAAGTAGTAACCGGCAACGGCAGGAATGAAGCATCGGCTACAGCAAAAACATAGAGCATCAGATCCGCCCATTTTGTTCCGGCCAGGCTCATGCTCTTACTATGAATCTTCCTGAAAGTTAGATTTATATATTTCATACCCTATTGACTACACAATTATTTTAAGTCTGCAAAAGTGGTGATTTTTTTAATACAAATTCAAAAAGACCTGTTAAATTGTTGTTAATAAATTATTATAGTCTATCTAACAACTGTCTGAGCATATTGTTCTGACATTTATCTAACAATAATACGAAAACAGATTATAGTGGATTTTCCCCAGGAAGACAGTTACAAACTTGATTCCTGCATACCCGGTATTAAAGGCTGTGATCAGAACCAGTAACCGAAATTTGCCGAGAACGTCGGTGCTTTAACACCGTTGGAATATCCGACAAGAAGATCAATCGGACCAAGAAATGTTTTGATGGAATAATCGATACCTCCTCCCCAGTAATTTTTATCATTTGTTGATGTGAAGAGATCACCACTCTGGTATAGTCCGTTTGTAACAACTGAAAGATAGTGCCTGTCGTTAAATCTCACTCTCACTCCTGTCAGACCGCAAAATGCAAACCTGTCTATAAGGGTTACCGGATTTAGTCCTACAAATGGTATGTTGTAATCAAAATACTGTGAATAAGGTGCTCCGCCAGCCATTGTGACCTTAAAGGCCGGAAACCGGGAGCTGAAGACAGACCTGTTATACATGTTGAAAAGGATTGTCACATTTCTGGATACAGGTATATAATTTCTTATCCTGAACTGGAAGATCTGACTCAGGTAGCTGTTTTTGCCGAGAGTACTCTGGAAGGAATACTCAGCATACATCTCGGTTCCCCTGACTGGAAAATAATAATCATCGAGGTTATCAACCGACAGGTAACCATAAGCATTTGTCAGGTAACTGTTCTTCTCATAATTAGCTATTGTGGTACCGCTCTTACTGAAAATATCACCCCTGTAATATTCTTCCCTCAGTCCAAGACCTATTATATTCTGATGCAGGAATCTCTTATAAAGATAAAACGATGCTGAACTGTAAAACAGGCTTGCCCTGTAGAGCTTCGTGCCATTATCGAATATGTTATAATTCTGATATTTGCCCTTCAGGGAGACGCCGGCTATCGGGAAATTACCCTTGCTTGTCTCGGCAGTAAAGCTGATCCCCGGGTTAGCTGACAATTCAGCACTTGCGGACAAGATACCGAATCTCTTACCGAAATTTTTACTTGTCAGGTTGAACATCAGTGCAGCAGCATCAGTAGTGTTAACCTTAAAGCCAACATACTGGTTCACAACATTTTTTTCCGTAATATTCAGGTTAAGCGTTTTCCCCTTATCATTGTCGTAAAGGCTGAAATATATCTTATCAAATATACCATAGCCATAGAGCTGGTTAATAACTCCCTTTATATCATCACTTGTATAATTCCCGGGAGTCTGCATGTCGATACTTTTGAGGAGGAATGCAGCATCGGCATTAAACTTCCCCGACAATGTAATATTTGTTATGTACCAGCTATCAGGGGGAATATATTTACGTGATCGCTCATGTGGTTTTAGGTCATATTTCCTTTTGAGCTCAAGCAACTTATCCTTAACCTCCATCGTAGCCTCCATTCCCCTTTTTATCAGTGTGTCAACAGCCTGGTTACTGAAGCTGGCCACCGTATAGCCCGAGATATCCGGTTTAATTAGTATATCGCACATCCTGGAATTGACTGAGTCTTTACGCAGATCGAGGAATCCCATCATCTGGGTAAACATGCCCTGCAACGATTTAATCTTTTCCCTGCTTACAAAATCGCTTGTTATATCAACGCCGATTATTATATCTGCTCCCATCTTTTTGGCAAGGTCAACAGGGAAGTTATTTACAACGCCTCCATCAACCAGAACATGGCCATTCCTGTCTATGTACTGAAAAACACCGGGCACAGCCATACTGCCGAACATGGCAGTGGGTAAAAAGCCGTTCCTCATATCTATCTCTTTACCTGTCTCCAGGTCGGTTGCAACACAGGCAAATGAAACGGGCAGCTTATTGAAATCCATATCGTACGGAACATTACCTGCCAGGCTGCACAGCAGGTTTAAAACATTCTGTCCCCTTATAACACCCTGCGGTATAGTTAGCTTTTTTTTATCGCTTACCTGCAGTGAAAAAAGATATCGCTGCTGAATAGTCCTGTCGGTTCGTGACAGGTAGAACCTGGGAAGATCATCGAGAAGAAGCTCCTGCCAGTTTTGTTCCCTGCAAATATCTTCAATCTCCCCGGCTGTATAGCCTACAGCATAAACTCCACCGACAAGACTCCCTATACTGGTACCAACTATTATATCAACAGGAATACCTTCCTGCTCAAGTACCTTAAGTACTCCTATATGTACAAAACCCTTCGCTCCTCCTCCACTTAACACAACTGCAACACGCGGATGTTTCTTTACCTGTATTGTGTCCTGACCATACATGCCGGAGGCTTTCAACAGGAATATCATTATTAATAAAAACTGCGTTATGAGCCTGGAACCTTGTGTATGTTGCTTCATGCTTATTAAAAGGAAATAATTCTTCTCAAATTTACATAACTATTAAAAAGATAAGACATTTATTTTAAAAATGTCTTCTGTTCAAATTTTTAAGTATATTCATATGATTATTTTTAACCTGAAATATCAAGGCAGACTAAAAATCAATCCTGCCGCATAAAGGAGAAATAAATCTACAGGAATCTTAATAAAATATTTTTATGGAAAATAAATGGTTGAAATGGGCTACCGAACTGCAGTCACTGGCTCAGTCGGGTCTTGCTTTTTGTGAGAATGATTACGACCGCGACAGGTATGAAAAGATAAGGAACCTTTCGGTGGAAATCATGCACGAATATACCGATATCGATAATAGTAAAATAAAAGATATTTTTGCATCGGAAACCGGATACCAGACTCCCAAGGTTGATGTAAGAGCAGTTGTAATTAAGGATGACAAAATTCTTATGATAAAAGAAAAGGTGGATGGTAAATGGTCATTACCCGG
>DATFLA010000177.1:0-4366 GCA_035268305.1 Bacteroidales bacterium
AGAAAATAATAAATGGTTGTCTTGCCGGCGACAGAAGAGATCAGGAGCTTCTGTACAGGAGACATGCACCCAGGCTTTATGCCGTATGTCTTCAATATTCAGGCAATGATGATGAAGCCCGTGATATTCTTCAGGAAGGATTCATTAAGATTTATGAGAATCTTAAGAATTACAAACATGAAGGTTCTTTTGAAGGATGGATGCGCAGGATAACTGTCAATACGGCACTGGAAAGGTACCGTAACAGGCATAATCTCTATCGTGTAGACGATATTGATACCCTGCCTGAAACAGAAGCCGATCCCGGTAACCAGGATTATGCAGGGCTGGAAGCTAATGATCTTCTGGGTATTATCAGAGAACTGCCGCCCAAGTACAGGATGGTCTTTAACCTATTCGCTATTGAGGGTTACAGCCATAAGGAAATAAGTGACATGATGAATATCTCTGAAGGTACATCAAAGTCAAACCTGGCAAGGGCAAGGACAATCCTTCAGAGAAGAGTCGGATCGTATACCGGACTTAAGAAACAGGTAGTGAATGGATGAGCACAGTACAAATATTGATTTGATATTCAGGAATGGTCTTAAAGATATGGAGGCCCTTCCACCACCTGAGGTGTGGGAGAATATAAAGCCTGTGATAAGGAAGAAGCAGAGACCTTATATTCTTTTTGCTACTGCAGCTATGATAGCCATCCTGCTATCTCTCAGTATGCTGGCATACAGGTGGAGCCGACAGGTTACTCCTGTTTCAGGGACATCACAAACAGCTCTCCGGCTGCCATCATCATCGCCATTATTCGCACCATTGACAGGTGAAAGAAAATTACCACAGGCTAATGGTAATGGAGCAGTGAAGGATTTGCCCCCTGCTCATTCAGATAATATTACATTTGTTGCTTCAGCCATGGGTAACAGCACAGATGAACTGCCAACAGCTCTCTATTCCGGACCTGGTGTTAAACTAATTGATAATGAAAGACATATCAGGCGAAGTACTCTTATGAAAGTACCTGAGCCTGTTAATGAACCTGCTCTGGATATTGAAATGCCTTCAAGGGAATTTATTCCTTCAATAAGCACTACAAAACCAACAAACCGCTGGTCACTCGCAGCAATGGCCTCCCCGACATACTATTCCCGTTTTGGAAGCAGTACCGATGAGATGGCCAGACAGATGAAATCATCAGAGGAAACAATGTTATCATATTCCGGAGGGCTGGCATTATCATACAAGATAAATAAAAGACTATCGGTTCAGACCGGTCTTTATTATTCCTCAATAGGACAGAAAGTGGACGGCATTGTGTCGTATGGCGGTTTTCAGCCTTTCGGTAATTCAAAAGGAGGCCATAATTTTGCCGTGCTTACTTCAAGTGGTACTATCTATACCGATAACTCCGATATATTCCTGATGTCAAGTACAGGTAACAGAGTAGTTACAGCATATAACAGCGATGTGTTTGATCCGCAAAAGGAAAATCTCCAGTATATTAACAATACCCTGCACCAGGATTTCAGTTACCTGGAACTTCCTGTTGTGCTGAGGTATAAAGTTGTCGACAGAACATTAGGCTTTAACCTGATTGGTGGAATTTCATATAACTTCCTGGTATCCAATGATGTATATACTACATATAATGGTGGTAAATATGATGTGGGTACAACACAGGGCCTGAATCCTTTTACCCTGAGCAGTTCTTTGGGTATGGGAATGGAATATAACTTCTCAAAGAATCTTTCACTTAACCTTGAACCTACTTTCAGATATTATATTAATCCGTTCTCATCCTCAACAGGTCTGAGGAACCATCCTTATTCCTTCGGCCTCTTCTCAGGTATTTCCTTTAAGTTCTGACAGCTTTTTTATCCAGGTTCATATTGTTTTTCTCCATTCAGGCAGGATGATTATACCCGGTCATGAGCTGACAAAAGGAATCATAACCACCAGCCCGGCAATTATAATCGGAATGGACCGTTATAAATAAACATGATTACATGTTTCTAACCAATTTCCGTCCGGCCCGGTAATAAATGCAGGGGACATTCAGTTATCCGGGAAACCCTGTATAATGTCATTTTTGGTATTAATAACCCATGGTAAAAGGTTCAAAAATTATTACCTTTGCCAATTATTTCAGAAAGGAGTTAAGTATGGTGAACCCTGGCAGAAAAACGATTTGGACAGCATTTATAACTGTAAGCTTATTGATTATTTTCCTATCCTTTGCGCCGGGTTTTTCAGGTTTTGGAAGTAATTCCAGTATCGAAAAAGAATTACCTGATTCTGCTTACACTATAAAATCTTTTAAACTACCTGATCTTGTTACATTTGCAGGAGAAAGGATGCCCCTTGAGAATTTTGATACACGTGAGAGCCTGGAGCGTGAGATACTCGTGAGTGCCTACAGACATTCATCAACAATACTGATAATAAAAAGGGCTAACCGTTATCTCCCGGTAATAGAAAAGATACTCAAAAAGAACGATATTCCTGATGATTTTAAATACCTGGCTGCTGCAGAAAGTGAATACAGTAATATGATATCCCCGGCCGGAGCCACGGGCTTCTGGCAGATTATGCCAAAAACAGGAAGGGAAGACGGGATGGAGATTAACCAGGTTGTTGATGAGAGATATGATGTTGAAAAATCGACGCAGTTTGCATGCGACTATTTCAGGAAATCTTATGAAAAATATGGCAACTGGACTCTTGCGGCAGCTTCTTATAATGGCGGAAGGGCAGGAATAGACAGGCAGATAGAAGTACAGAAGCAGAATAATTATTATGACCTCCTTCTTAACGAAGAGACCGCTCGTTATATTTTCAGGGCAGTAGCCTATAAGCTAATTATCTCAGATCCAAAGCGATATGGGTTTAACATCAATAAGGAAGATCTCTATCCTGTGCTTGACTATTATGAGGTTAAGGTTGACACTGCCGTTCACGATTTCTCTGATTTTGCGGGACATTTCTGCACAAATTATAAATTGCTGAAGTTTCTAAACCCCTGGCTCAGAAAGCCCTACCTGACACCCAGACCCGGAAAGGAATATATTATCAAGATCCCTGCCGAGGGTATGCGAAATATTGAAAATACGGAGAGTGAGTACGAATTTGAAGATTCAAAATGAGCGAGGTAATTGATGTCCTTGGTGCAAGGGTCCATAACCTTCAGGATATAGATGTATCGATACCACGCAATAAGCTTGTGGTAATAACCGGTCTGAGTGGAAGCGGTAAGTCATCACTGGCATTCGATACTATATATGCCGAAGGGCAGAGGAGGTATATGGAGACTCTGTCGGCTTATGCCCGACAGTTTCTGGGAGGTATGGAGCGCCCCGATGTGGATAAGATAACAGGACTTAGCCCGGTAATATCAATAGAACAGAAGACAACCAACAAGAACCCCCGTTCGACAGTTGGCACTATAACGGAAATTTATGATTTTCTGCGGCTCCTTTATGCAAGGGCGGGAGAGGCTTATTCTTATGCCTCGGGAGAGAAGATGGTCAGGTATACAGATGACCAGATACTCGAACTTGTAAAGGACAGGTTCCGTGACAGGAAAGTGTATCTCCTGGCTCCTGTGATTAAAGGAAGGAAAGGTCATTATAAAGAGCTTTTCGAACAACTGAGGCGCAAAGGATTCCTGAGTGTGAGGATAAATAACGAAATACGCGAGCTTGTTCCGGGGATGAAACTGGACAGGTACAAGACACATTTTATTGAACTCGTGATAGATAAATTTAAGGTTGGAGATACCACCGATAAACGTCTGCATGATTCAATAATTACATCACTTGACCAGGGCGATGGTATAATGATGGTACTTGATGCCGACTCCGGAGAACCACGGTTCTTCAGTCGTCACCTGATGTGCCCAGTAACGGGTATCTCATATAATGAACCGGCACCTCACACATTCTCATTTAATTCCCCGCAGGGTGCCTGTCCTCATTGCAACGGACTGGGAGAAGTATCCAGCATCGACGAGAAGAAGATTATCCCTGATATGTCTCTCAGTATCAGGAAAGGAGGCATTGAACCTCTGGGAAAATACAGGAACATATGGATATTCTGGCAGATAGAGGCTATTGCCGAGAAGAACGGTTTCACCCTTGATACTCCCATTAAAGACATACCACCCGACGCTCTGAACAAGGTACTTTACGGTTCTGATGAAGTTCTTAAGCTTTCAAACACCCCACTGGGCATGACTTCCAACTATTTTATGACCTTTGAAGGAGTTGTTAACTTCGTTGGAAACCAGGAAGTTGTTAATGGTAATAAAAACAGCAGCAGGATAAAGGACCAGTATGTACAGTACAGTGTCTGCCCCGAATGTAACGGGACAAGA
>DATFLA010000178.1:0-9480 GCA_035268305.1 Bacteroidales bacterium
TGTGAAATAACAGGGGTCGGAGTGTATTCTTCCTTTCCTGCAATCATAACATCCACTCCATTGGCTGCCAGGACTTCCATAGCTGTTACAAAAGCAGGATATGACAGAGCGTGCGAATCTGTCCCGATAAATAACGGCCCGGTTATTTTCTGATGAGCCCGGTACAAACATATTGCCTGTGTAACAGCAAGAATATGCATTTCATTAAAGGAATTCGTAAGTGAAGATCCCCTGTGCCCGGAAGTACCAAAAAGAATTCTCTGCTCCGTAACCGAAGGATCGGGTTTTTCCGAAAAATATGAGGTTATCAGTTTTGAAATATTAACAAGACTCTCATTTTCCGGAACCTTACCTGCATATATACTTACTTTCATAATCTGTTTCTAATTATTAATATGAGTTAGATGATATTAATAGTAACAGGGATCATTCATCTGATTTCTTCCTGTCAAAGAATTTATAAGCTACCAGTTTAATACGGTCATTTATAAAGGCCCATGCCAGCGCATAAACCCATATTATCAGGGTCCATTTCCATCCTATGGGAGTCATAAAGAATCCGAATGCTGCCACCGCGGTTGCAAGCAATTTTGATCCTATTGTCGACCACAGAAGTGAAGGAGAAGGCGCTATCGACCAGAATGGTCCTCTTGTCCTGGTTATGAATATTGTAAGATGCCCGGCAACCGCCAACTTAAGAAACATAAATGTCTGAATCGCTCCCGGATCAAGCCTGAATACTTTTTCAGCCAGGTAAAACAAAAGGAAAGAGGCAATTACACCTGCAATTCCGAGTACTGTGGATATCTGCAGTACAAGCTTCATATTCCAGGCATCGGGATGGTTTTTATAATGTACATTATCGTAGGCAATAGTTAATATAGGTCCATCGTTAAGTAAGGCCAGGAGAACTATCATCACCGCTGTTACGGGATAAAAATTAAAGATAAGTATAGACAGGGTCATAAACAGAAGCACTCTTATTGTTTCAGCAATACGATAAATTGCATAGCTTGTCATCCTCTGGAATATACGCCTGCTCTCCTTTATTGCATCAATGATTACCGATAAACCTGGTGTCATCAACACAATTGATGCTGCAGCCCGTGCCGCATCCGTAGCATCGGATACAGCAATTCCACAGTCGGCTTTTTTTAGTGCCGGCGCATCATTTACACCGTCACCTGTCATTCCGATAATCTGCCCCATTTTTTGCAGGACATCAACAATATGGAATTTATGTTCGGGGAATACCTGGGCAAAACCATCTGCATTTTCAATCTTTTGGATTATCTCAGGACTCTCATTCTGCTTTATATCCCCGAGAATATTTGCATCGAGGATATCTGTTCCAAGATCCAGTTTTTTTGCTGTCTCCCTTGCTATTGCCAGTGCATCCCCAGTAACCATTTTTATTTTAACACCCATCCTGTTAGCCGTTTTAATGGTCTCCAGCGCATCTTCCCTGGGAGGATCGAACAGAGGTAAAACACCAATAAACTGCCAGTCATCTCCTTCTTCCGCCTGAGCTACCCCAAGGGCACGATATCCGCGTTTTGCAAATTCATTTACAACCCTGGTAACACTGTCTTTTACTTTACCTGCGTTGGAGGAGAGTGCAAGAATTACCTGTGGTGCACCCTTTGTTACCTTGAATATTGCTTTATTATTTTGCCTGACTGATGCCTCTGTACGTTTATGCACCGGATCGAAGGGCTGGAAATGTATTGTTTCATATTCCTTCAATACATCTTTATCTTTCAGTCCGCCCAGAACTGCAAGATCTATTGTATCATTATTTTCTTCCCTTGAAGCCAGTGCTGCACAAAGAAGTACCTTGTCAACCGACACTTCTCCAAAGCTAACCGGTTCTCCAAGTGTAAGTTTATTTTGTGTAAGAGTTCCTGTCTTATCAGCACAAAGGACTTCAACACCGGCCAGTTCCTCAATGGCTACAAGCCTGCTCACTATTGCTTCCTTTTTAGCAAGGAATCTTGCACCAACTGCCATTGTAACAGAGAGCACAGTAGGCATGGCAACCGGAATAGCAGCAACAGTCAGTACGAGGGCAAACTGTAAAGTTGTAAGTATAGGATCACCTCTGAAAATGGCAAAACCTATAATAACGGCAACAAGAACTATCGCTAGTACAATAAGATAATTGCCAATCTTAAGTATAGCTTTCTGGAAATGGCTGACAGTATGTGCCTGTTGCACCAGTTCAGCTGTCTTCCCAAAATACGTATTTCCACCGGTTGCATACACAACAGCTTCTGTTTCTCCCTGCCTGATGATTGAACCTGAGTAAACAGGATCCCCATTTTTCAGTTCTACCGGTAATGATTCACCTGTTAAGGCCGATTGATCCACCTCCATCGGGTCACCTTCAAGTAAACGGGCATCTGCAGGTACTATATCACCAAGTCTTAATCTGATAATATCACCGGGGACAAGATCACGTGAAAGGGGATTAACCCACTTACCATCCCGTTTTACTCTTGCCTTAACTGCAAGTTTTGCTTTAAGGGCATCAATTGCATTACCCGCCTGCTGCTCTTCCCAGAATCCTACAAGTGCGTTTGCAAAAAGGAGTACCATTATAATTATAAAATCTGTCCAGTGCTTTGCCAGGCCAGAAAGAATAACAGCTGCTTCAATCATCCAGGGAATAGGTCCCCAGAAATATCCGAGAAATTTTACCAATGGACTGGTTTTCTTTTCTGCAATTTCATTTGGCCCGTACAGGTTAAGTCTTTTCTTAACCTCCTCTTCAGTAAGTCCCTCGGATGAAGAGTCCAGCTTTATGAAAAGATCCTTTATCGAAATCAGCTTCAGATCATCTTTAACATTATCTGAAGATTTTTTTGCAGAATCATGATGCTCTGTATTACGAACTTTGTTGTTCATATTTAAAATTGTGTTTGCTTAAAAAAAAGTTTTTGCATTTGATCTATGCTAACCCATTTAATTCTTCTGCGTAAAACACCCGGTCTGTTTTCAGACCAGATACTATCAAAGAACACTTAATTCACGATGAACAGGCCCGGGGAGATATTGCCCGGCGAACCCTGAATGTTACTATGAATCCGGCTACCGGCTATTCTTTTTTCTTGGTTGGGACAACAAACAGTGGTATTTTGGTATGATGAAGCACTTTTTCGGCAACGCTTCCCATAAGGATATTTTCAAGCCATTTCCGGCTGTGAGACCCGAGAACTATCATATCGGCCTTAACATTTTTTGCTGCCCGAAGGATGGAATCAGCATAATCCCCTTCCTCAACTTTTATCTCTATGGAGTCATCACCAAGATGAGATCTTATTTTTTCAAGGTATTTCACCGATGCCTCTTTAAGCTTTTCTGTTGAAACGGATTGAAGCTGTCCCATCTCCATATATCCTGTAAAACCCATCACCGGAGAATATTCCACCGCAGAATAATAGACCGGATCCGAAATAACATGCAACAGGGTGATATCTGCTTTCATAGACCTTGCAAGACCATAACCTGCTTCTGCAACTTTCTGTGCGGTGGGATCGTAATCCAGCGCAATTAATACTTTTTTCATTTTTTTATCCATTAAAAATTATTATCCAATCCTGTACAATCCAGCTCATGCACCATTTTAATTACTGCTTTACCTTGGTATAAAGGCACCCAGAGTCCGGATATCTTCTGCTGTTACCCTTATATGGTAATTAGGAAAAGAGAGGACGGGAATAAATGATTTATTGATCATCTGATGTGCATATTTGCCCAGAAGGAGATTAGCCGGGTTCTTTTCCTGCTCTGCCATGATGGATATCAGATCGGCATCGACAGAATAAGCATAGTCGAGGGTTACATCAGTTAAATTACTGCCATGAACATGAGTAATTTTATATGATACCTCATGATGATTTAAATATTCTGCAACCTGTTTTGAATACTGGTTCAGCTTCTTCTCAATACTTTTTAGTTTTGAGAGTTGAACAGTTAAAACATGAATTTCAGAACCGAACATTTTTGCCAGCTTTGCAGTATATGGAACTTTTTCCCTTGTCTGGAATGTTATATCAAGAGGCATTACTATAGTATCAATATTTGATGAGAGCTTGCTCCTTCTTGTAGTAATAACTGGGTTTTTTGCATGAGATACTATTTTATAGGCATTACCTCCTATAAAGAGCTCTTCAAATCCTGATTCACCATGTGTTGAAAGAACAGTAACAGAATCTTCAAATTTCTGTGCAATGTCATCTATCGCCCTGAATATCTGACCTTCTTCAACAGCATAAGTAAGACCACAATTTATATTCCCCTCCTTCCTGCATATATCAAGTATTTCCTCAAATTTTTTTCCGGCTTCTTTTTTCTCCTTTTTCAGGTCTTCATCACTTTTATCGACAGGCGAAATAACATGAACCATTTTAATATCTGCACCGGATTTTTTGGCCAGCATAAGAGAAAGGTCAAGACCAGCTTTTGCTTCTTTTGAAAAATCGAGTGGAACAATGATTGTTTTCATACTTAAATTTTTTTCGGTAGTACATTTATGAAATCGGAATTCTAATAAATAACAATTATGAAGATGGTATTTTATACTCCCCGATCATAAATAATTATTGTTTAATATTTCTTCATTTCAAAAATACTTAATTTTCATGTCAGTTAAAACAAATTGACAGCGCTATTGTTGCTATTAAAGTAAATGTTTGTACATGATGAAGATGATTTACACTGGCGCAAAGGACCGCAAAACTACACTTAAAAGAGTAAACATGTTTTGTAACACATATAACTTATGGCCAGATATGAATTCCTGTTTTTTTTGTATATTGCAGCATGCGACAGTGAAAACTGGCTAAATGGTATTTTGTATCAGAAACAGAATATCACTGACAGGCCTGAAAAAAATTCAGGCCTTGCATCTTATAAACATTTAGCACCATCAGTATGACATTGAGCAAAATGTCAGCATCAGCTTAAGCTGACATATGTTAAGGTTATTAATTAATTTCTCTTTAAAATGGATGCATTTTTGAAACACTGGGCAGATTTAATTTATCCCTGGTTATTGAACCATGGAGTTAAGGTTGTTATAATTGTGGTCGGATCAATAGTTCTTTATAAGATACTTGCCAGGCTCATAATTAAAACAGTAAGAATAGCTGTAGTTGCCGACAAAATGATGACCAAGGATGCTGAGAAAAAAAGGGAAGACACACTCATCAGGATCTTCAATGGAGCATTAAGGGTTGTTATAATAACACTTTCCATCCTGATGGTCCTTCAGGAAATAGGAGTAAAAATCGGACCTATACTCGCCGGTGCCGGAATTGTCGGTCTGGCGTTTGGGTTCGGAGGTCAGTACCTTATCAAGGATCTGATATCCGGACTTTTTATTATTCTTGAGAACCAGTACCGGATCGGGGATGTAATTGTAATTGACTCAACAGGCGGCCTTGTTGAAGATATAAGCCTAAGGATGACCACATTAAGAGACCTGGACGGGACTGTGCATCATATCCCGCACGGGACAATAACTAAAGTATCCAACATGTCAAAGAAATTTTCGAGGGTCAACCTTAACATAGGTGTATCGTACAGCAGTAACCTGCAACATGTAATCGACGTTATTAACCGCACCGGCAAAGAGCTGGCCGCTGATCCGGCATTTAAAGAATCAATTATTAGTCCGCCTCAGTTCCTGCGCGTTGATGATTTTGCCGATTCTTCAGTTGTTGTTAAGATCACAGGAGATACAAAACCTTTGAAGCAATGGGAGATAACAGGAGAATTAAGAAGGCGTATCAAAGTTGCTTTCGACAGTGAGGGTATTGAGATCCCGTTCCCTCAGAGGGTTATACACCAGGGGTGAGGCGTAAAGGCAGAGCGGCACAAAGGCTGAGGTTATCAGTTATCGGTCGCCGCTAACTCTCGGGACGATAATCAATAACCGGGAAAGAAGAGGAAATAGACAACAAACAAGAACAATGAACACATATAATTTCGGAGTAATAGGTAATTGTTCATACCTTGCATATATTGATACTGATTCAAATGTAAACTGGTTATGCCTTCCAAGGTTCGACAGCAGTTTCATATTCGGCTCGCTGCTCGATAAAAAGAAAGGCGGTGAATTCAGTATAAAACCTGTTAACGGCAATTATAAATCGAAGCAGTACTACCTGCGAAACACAAACATACTTGCAACAGAATTCGAAGTAAACCAGGGTAAATTCAGGATTATTGATTATGCCCCGCGTTTCAACCAGTACGACAGGTATTTCAAACCCCTTATGCTGTTCAGGAAGATTGAACTCCTTGAAGGGACTCCTTTTATAAAGGTAAAATGCCATCCTGTGGATAATTACGGGAAGACCCTGCCACAGACCGTAGCCGGCAGTAACCATATAAGATTCCTGAATCTCAGCAGCCAGGTCAGGCTTACATCTGATGTTCCACTTAACTACATCCTTGAAGAGAAATCATTTCTTCTTAATGAAACTCATTACCTTGTATTCAGCTACGGAGTTCCGCTCGAAGCTCCGCTTGCCGAGACAGCCGAGTCATTTCTTAACAAGACAAGAGCTTACTGGGTCAACTGGGTTAAATCAACTTCAATACCGTATATCTACCAGGATGCTGTTATAAGATCGGCTCTTGTTCTTAAGCTTCACCAGTATGAAGACACTGGAGCGGTTATTGCCGCAGGCACAACCAGCCTGCCTGAAAATAATCAGTCGCACCGGAACTGGGATTACCGTTATTGCTGGATGCGCGATACCTACTATACACTAACAGCATTCAATAATATAGGACACTTTGAGGAACTTGAAAAATATTTCTCTTTCATACAGAACATTATCCTGAATGAAAAACAACAGATCAAACCTCTGTATACATTAACAGGAGAGAGGGTCCCCGACGAGAAAATACTGCTCCTGGAAGGCTATCTCAAGAATAAGCCCGTGAGAATAGGAAACAATGCAATATACCAGACACAGAACGATGTGTACGGACAAATACTTGTTAGCCTTCTTCCGCTGTTCATTGATAAGAGGATCAATTACATAGACACTCAGAAATCCGAATTTATAACCGTATGGCTTCTCGACAGGATTGAAGAATTCATGGAAGTTCCCGATTCAGGCCCCTGGGAATTCGGTGTCACTAATCAGCTGCATACATATACCTTTTTATTTCATTGGGCAGGATGTAAGGCAGCAATGAAAATCGGGGCACTGACAGGGCGGAATGAAATCACAGTCAAAGCCACAAAACTGGCCGATAAGGCCCGGGAATTTATTGAAAAGTGTTACAGCACTTCAGATAATGCCTATATGCAATCAGTGGGCAGTTCTTCATTTGATGCAAGTAACCTTCAGCTTATCACCATGAATTACCTAAATCCAAACGGAGGAAGGGCACTCAAACATCTTAAGGCACATGAGAAAGCATTATTCAGTGATAAAAACATGTTCTACAGGTATCTCAGCGATGACCTGGGTAAACCAAATACATCATTTATAATATGTGGCTTCTGGTATGCAGAAGCGCTTGCCGCTATAGGAATGATAGACAAGGCACTTGAAGTTATCGAGACATTAATAAGGAGCTCCAATCACCTTGGTTTATTCAGTGAAGATGCCGATGAAGAATTCGGACAATGGGGTAATTTCCCGCAGACATACAGTCATGTGGGACTTGTGAATGCGGTTTACCGGCTGTCTATGAAGCTTGGGAAGCCAATATTTCTTTAGGTGATGAAAACAATAGACCAGATAGATTTTAAAAGGATCATAATTGTTGCTTACAGGTTACCTTTCAAGCTGGTAAGAAAAAAACAGAAAAATTATGCCGTGCAGAATACAGGCGGACTGGTCTCAGCTATACTGTCATTATCAGAAAAGATGTTAAGGGAGAACCAGGACGTTCCCAAAATACTATGGGTCGGAACAGGTGTTGCCCAGCTTGGTGATCCTGATATGAATAATAATTTTGACCTGTACCCGGTTGAGATTGCCAAAAGAACTGATGATAAATTTTATGGAGGGTTCAGCAATAACACAATATGGCCCCTTTTCCACTATTTCCCTTCACGTACTGTTTATGACGATTCATATTTTGAAGCTTACAGCACGGCAAATAATCTTTTCTTCGAAAAATTAAAGGACATAGTACAACCCGGCGATTTCATCTGGATACACGATTACCAGCTTTTCCTCCTTCCCGGGATGGTTAGAAATGAATTTCCATATGCCAATATCGGCTTCTTCCTTCATATTCCCTTCCCGTCATTCGAAATATTCAGGCTTTTCCCAAGAAACTGGCGCGAATCAATACTTAAAGGAATGACAGGCGCTGATGTAGTAGGATTTCACACAAACGATTATACGCAACACTTTATAAAATCCGTAAGGAGGACCCTGGGATACAGGGTCAATCAGAATTTCATATACCTTGAAAGCAGGATATGCAAGGCAGATGCATTTCCTATAGGCATAAATTTTGATAAATTCCATGATGCCTGTTCAGCAAGGAAAACTGCCACTCAAAAGAGAAAAATCCGAAGTTACCTTTCCGACAATAAATTAATCTTCTCTGTAGATCGTCTCGACTACTCCAAAGGATTTATCTACAGGTTAAAAGCATTTGAGCGATTTCTTGATAAATACCCTGCATGGCATAACAAGGTAGTATTCAACATGATAGTAGTGCCTTCCAGGGATAATATTGATGATTATCGTAAATTAAAGAAAGAAATTGAGGCTACAGTTGGCAGAATTAACGGAAAATACGGAAATTTGGGCTGGCTTCCGATTATTTACCAGTACAAATCGGTTCCGTTCCACGACCTGGTAGCCCTGTACGATCTTAGTGATGTGGGTTTGATAACACCGCTTCGCGATGGAATGAATCTTGTTGCCAAGGAGTATATAGCCTGCCAGAGTGAGAACAAGGGGATGCTTGTGCTTAGTGAGATGGCAGGAGCCGCAGTTGAACTGAATGAAACAATAATTATCAATCCTACCGATGTCGAAGAAACAGCTGATGCAATAGACAAGGCCCTTAATATGCCGCTTGAAGAAAAGGAAAAAAGAATCCTTAAAATGCAGAACAGGCTGAAAAGATATAATGTTTTCACATGGACATCAGATTTCTTTAACCAGGTAGAGGAAACGAAAAAAGTACAGGAGAACATGAAGGTGAAGTATCTAGACGACAACACACTCAATGCAATAAAAGAAAAATACATTACATCAAAAAAACGCTTATTTCTCATCGATTATGACGGTACCCTTACACCGATAACACGTCTTCCCGAAATGGCGCTGCTTAACAGGCAGACTGAAGAGATGCTCAGAAACATGGTGGCTGACAAAAATAATACTGTTGCCATTATCAGCGGGCGCGAAAAAAAGTTCATAGAAGAACAGTTCGTAGACATGGATGTTGTACTTGTGACTGAACATGGATATTTTATAAAATACCCCG
>DATFLA010000179.1:0-3192 GCA_035268305.1 Bacteroidales bacterium
CTACGTCCTGGGAGAGAGGCATAATGAAAAAGACACATCGGTACCTTATGAATCGGGAATGCCGCCAACAGGAAATGCGAGACTGCGTTTCTCTTCAGGCTTTTATATTATAGCCATGTTCTTTGTGATATTTGACCTGGATGCGGCTTTTATCATATTATGGGCGGTGTCGTTTCGCGAGCTTGGTTTGCCGGGCTACATTGGGATACTGATCTTTATAATGCTTCTTATTGTATTGCTTGTTTATGAGCTTAAGACGGGTGCGCTTGACTTTGGTCCCGACGGAAAGAAAATAATCAAATATAAAAACAGGAAAAAATGAAAATATCCCATGGTTATCAAAAAGATGATATCACTGACGAAGATATTAAGCGTACTGTGATGATGGGTAAACTGGATGACATGATCTCCTGGGGCCGTAAGAATTCGATATGGCCTTTTGGTTTCGGTCTTTCATGTTGTTTTGTTGAGCTGGCTACTTCACTTACCAGCCGTTACGACATATCGAGGTTCGGAGGTGAAGTAATAAGGGGAACACCACGTGAAGCAGACCTTATGGTTATTGCCGGAACAGTTTTTATGAAGATGGCACCCATAATAGAAAGGCTTTATGAACAAATGATGGCTCCGCGATGGGTTATTTCAATGGGATCATGCGCTAATTCCGGAGGAATGTATGATATATACAGTGTCGTACAGGGTGTTGATAAGTTTTTACCTGTTGACGTCTATGTTTCAGGCTGTCCCCCACGTCCTGATGCTTTTCTTGAAGGCCTTCTTCTTCTTCGTGATTCGATTGGAAAAGAAGCGAGACCCCTCAGCTGGGTAATAGGGCCGCAGGGAATACATAAAGCGGAAAAGGTAAGCATGCGCGACCGGAAAAAGGAAGAACGCTCACGGATAACACGGCTCAGACCAATGAATGAAATTTAGTAATAAGTCAAATACAGAACACCAGGATGGACAGCGACAACAATAATATTATATCAGGACTGAAAACAAGATTCGGTGATAATCTTATTCTCCATCAGCAGGATGCGGCCGATGCTGTCCCGACGATCTGGATTGACAGGAATAGCCTAATACCTGTCCTTGGCTATCTGAAAAATGAAGTAAGGGGTCCGTTTAAAATGCTTTATGATCTCACTGCTATTGATGAGAGAACAAGAAAATACAGGAATGGTGAACCGGAAAGTGGTTTTACCTCTGTATACCACCTTACTTCATTTGACAGGAATGAAGATATCAGGATCAAGGTTCCTGCGAAGGAGGGTGATCTTAATTTGCCCAGTATTACCAGTGTATGGGAATCGGCAAACTGGTATGAACGCGAAGCCTTCGATATGTTCGGGATAAATTTTACTGGACATCCGCGACTCGACCGTATATTGATGCCAGGCTATTGGAAAGGCCATCCACTACGGAAAGAGCATCCTGCCAGGGCTACCGAGATGGATCCTTTTGTACTTACAAGACAGATGAGGGAAGAGGATGATGTGGCTTCCAAATTTGATCCTGATTATTATGGTCTTGAGAAACAGAGCGGAGAGAGTGACTTTATGTTTCTTAATATTGGCCCTCAGCATCCCGGGACACACGGGCTTCTCAGGCTCATTGTCCAGCTTCACGGGGAAGATATTGTAGATATTATCCCGGAAATTGGTTTTCATCACAGGGGTGCGGAAAAGATGGGTGAAAGGCAATCGTGGCATTCTTATATACCATATACCGATCGTATTGATTACCTCGGTGGTGTAATGAATAACCTGGCATACCTCCTGTCGGTCGAGAAACTGGCTGGGATTGAGGTGCCTGACAGGGCCAGGGTCATAAGGATTATGATGAGCGAATTATTCCGAATAGCCAGTCATCTGGTATGGCTGGGCACCTTCGCGCAGGATATGGGACAAATGTCGCCGGTATTCTATGCCTTCAACGACAGGGAAAGGATATTTGATATAGTAACCGCTGTCACTGGTGCAAGAATGCACCCGTCTTGGTTCAGGATCGGTGGAGTGGCACATGACCTCCCTGACGGCTGGCAGAACATGATTAACAAGTTCCTGGATTATTTTCCAAAGAGGTTGAAAGAGTTCGATAAAGCCGTAATCAGGAACAGTATTTTCAAAGCCAGAACAGTGGGCATTGGTGTTTATACCACTGAAGAGGCGATTGAATGGGGTATAACAGGTGCAGGACTCAGGGCAACCGGTTATAACTGGGACTACAGGAAGAAAAGGCCCTATTCGGGCATTGAGAACTTTGATTTTGATATTCCTTTGGGTAAAAACGGGGACTGTTATGACCGTGCACTCGTAAGGATGGAAGAAATGAGACAAAGCCTCAGGATAATCAAACAGTGTGTTGACAACATGCCGGAAGGTGACTACAAATCCGATCACCCACTGGCAGTGCCTCCAAGGAAGGAAAAAACGATGAAGGACATTGAGACTCTGATAACACATTTCCTGGCTGTTACCTGGGGACCCGTTATCCCTCCCGGAGAAGCAATGGTGCCTGTTGAAGCAGCAAAGGGAAGCAATGGTTATTACCTTGTAAGTGACGGAGGGACATCTTCCTACAGGTCCAGGATAAGAACACCGTCGTTTCCACATATGCAGATGCTTCCTTTTATAAGCAAAGGATACACTATACCCGACCTGCTTGCCATACTGGGCGCCATGGACTTTGTACTGGCAGACCTTGACAGGTAAAAAAAAGATAAAAGTCGAAGCGTAGCGGAGACCCTGCCCTGGCGGGGATAAAAGGGAAAAGAGGATGAAGAACAGAACGAATATATTGATATAAAATAAATAATAAACATCTGGATATAATATGCTTACCGAAAAGGAAAAAAAGGAGATACAGGAGGAAATAGAACAGTACCCCCACCCTTCCGCAGCTTCAATAGATGCTCTTATGATCGTTCAGAAGCATCACGGATGGGTTTCCGATGAATCTGTGGAAGATCTGGCACAGATGCTTCGGATGTCAGCTGAAGAACTTGATTCAGTTGCTACTTTTTATACACGTATCTACAGGAAACCTGTCGGAAGGAATGTTATCCTTCTGTGCGACGGGATAAGCTGCATGATAATGGGTCATGAGCCATTGCTTGAATATGTCTCAAAGAAACTCGGAATTACTTTTGGAGAGACCACCTCAGACGGACGCTATACTCTTTTGCCGGTT
>DATFLA010000180.1:0-2051 GCA_035268305.1 Bacteroidales bacterium
ATACTTTCACTTTTATCATAGCCTTACCCTATACTCTTTACAAAATCGCTGAATGCCTTTACAGGATCGTCTGATGTCATGAATCTCTCGCCTATAAGAAAGCCCTTATAACCCGACTTCCTGAGTAAAGCAATGCTTTCGGGAGAACTTATCCCGCTTTCAGATATCCTGATAAAATCACCGGGTATTATTTTTGCAAGTTCAATTGATGTATTTAAATCTACAATGAAGGTATCGAGGTTGCGGTTATTTACACCTATGATATCGACATACCCGTTTACCTTTTCAAGCTCGGTGGCATTATGTATCTCCATCAGCACCTCCAGCCCCAGCGACTGTGCAAGCCGTGCCAGGTCGCGAAGCCTGTTGCTTTCCAGTACAGCCGCTATCAGCAATACGGCATCTGCACCTATTGCCTTTGATTCAAAAACCTGGTATTCACTTATTATAAAGTCTTTTCGCAACAGGGGAAGGTTATTGTATTTTCTTGCTTCAGAAAGATCGGACAAAGAACCACCAAAGTACTTATTATCTGTTAATACCGACAGGGCAGAGGCTCCTGACCTGCTGTAGCCCTGTGTCACTTCAGCAACTGTGGCAGCCTTGTTTATCTCACCCTTCGAAGGAGACTTCCTTTTGTACTCAGCTATAATACCTGACTTGTTCGTATCTAACAGGTAATCAGAAAGAGACACAGGGCTCCTTGAAAAATAGTCCTTCCTTTTAAGGTCAGCAAGAGGTATTCTTTCAGATACAAGCTTCACCTCTTCAATTTTATTTGCAATAATATCCGCAAGTATATTCATGACTGCATCTCCAGTAATGTTTTAAAAGCTCCGTATGCCTTCCCGCTGTCTATCGATTCTTTAGCGATATCCCTGCATTCTGAAAGTGATTTTGCCGGATAATAACATTTAAGAGCTGCCTGAGCATTTGCCGTTACCACATCAGTCTGTACCCTGGTACCTTCCCCTTTAAGGACCGCCCTGAACAGTGCTGCCGCATCTGCAACAGTTCTGCCCCCGGCCAGGTCCGACTGCATTACACGCTCGTAACCCATTTCTTCAGGTGATACGATCCGGTCAACACCATTCAGAATAAACCTGAATTCAGATGTAAGAGATATCTCATCATAACCATCCAGGCTATAGACAATTACATATCCTGTATCGGATTGCTGATAAAGGTAATTATACAGTCGGGCCAGTTCGAGGCTGTATACACCCACGAGCTGTTTCGCCGGAAAAGAGGGGTTGACCATGGGGCCCAGCATATTGAAGAAGGTCTTTATTTTTAGCGCCTTTCGCACTGGTGCCACATTTTTCATCGCCGGGTTAAAAAGAGGGGCATGAAGAAAACAAACACCGGCTTTGTCTATTTCTCTTTTAAGCTTATCGTTGTCGGTTGAAAACATGTACCCGAAATATTCAAGTATATTTGATGAACCACATGCTGATGTTACCCCGTAATTGCCGTGTTTGGCAACCTTAACTCCTGCACCGGCAAGGACAAAGGTCGAAAGAGTGGAGATGTTAAATGTTTCTTTACCGTCTCCGCCGGTACCACATACATCCATAGTATCAAAATCCGACAGGTCTACCCGTACACAATGTTTAAGGAGAGCATCACGGAATCCGGAAAGCTCATCAACAGTAATGCTCCGCATCAGATACACCGTAATGAAAGCAGCAATTTCCGATTCGGAATATATCCCTGCAGCAATATTTGTAAGAACCTTTTCAGCTTCCGGCCTTTTAAGGGTCTTCTGTTCCATCAGATGATTCAGTATTTCACGCATACCTGTATATTTTAAATTTAATATTTATTAATAACCAATGATTTAATATTTATTCCTCCAGCCAGTTGGACAGTATTTCCATTCCATGCTCTGTGAGAACAGATTCCGGGTGAAACTGCAATCCCCTTACATCATATTCCCTGTGACTTATGCCCATAATAAAACCGCTGTCATCAGAACACGTCACCTCAAGGCATTCCGGTAATTCTTCACCGGAAACAACCCACGAGTGATACCTTCCTGCCATCAATGA
>DATFLA010000181.1:0-2262 GCA_035268305.1 Bacteroidales bacterium
GCAATGAGGTGGCCTTCGGATCGATAGGGGATGCAAGTACCTCGGAAGGTCATTTCTGGGAAACAATAAATGCCGCAGGTGTACTGCAGGTCCCGCTGGCTGTTTCAGTGTACGACGATGGTTACGGGATTTCGGTTCCGAAGAAATACCAGACGACAAAAGGAAGTATATCAGAAGTATTAAGAGGCTTTGAGCTGACAAAGAGCAAGCCGGGAATAAAAATTTACAAAGGAAAAGGATGGGATTACCCCGGGTTAATAAGCATGTATGAAGAAGGAATAGCTTTCTGTCGTGAGACACATACTCCGGTTGTGTTTCATATTGAAGAAGTTACACAACCCCAGGGACATTCAACCTCAGGATCGCACGAAAGATATAAGGATGAGGAACGACTAAAGTGGGAAGCTGAATATGACCCATTAAAAAAGATGCGTGAATGGATTCTTGAAACAGGAATTGCTACAGCCGGCGAGCTTGATAAACTGGTGGAAGAAGCTGAAGAGGAGACAAAAGCTTCAAGAAAGAAAAGCTGGGAGATGTTCCAGAACCCGATAAAAATTGAACGGGATGCACTTGTGAAGATAATTGCTGAACGTTCATGTTCCTGTGTCGATCAGTATAAGGAAGATTCAGTGGATAAATTTACGGAAGATCTTAAACAGGTTGTCTCTCCCATCAGGAAGGATAACTTTTCCACTGCCAGGAAGATACTCAGAAATGTTTGTCAGACATGTCTTAAATCAGATAGCCTGAAAGACGAACTTAACGGGTGGTTGAAAAGGAATTTTGACGACGCTGAGAAAAGTTATGACTCATATTTATACAATGAGACCCCCACTTCAGTTTTAAATGTCACTCCTGTTCCACCTTCCTATTCCGAAGACTCACCGGAGGTGCCAGGTCGCCAGGTCCTTCATGAAAATTATGATAAACTCTTTGCAAAATATCCGAAGCTTGTAATTTTCGGCGAAGATACAGGCCATATAGGCGGGGTTAACCAGGCTCTCGAGGGCTTGCAGAAGAAATATGGTGAATTGAGGATTACAGATACCGGGATCAGGGAAGCAACAATTTTGGGCCAGGGCATAGGTTTGTCCCTGAGAGGATTACGTCCTATATCGGAGATCCAGTATCTCGATTATCTTATGTACGCACTTCAGCTGCTAAGTGACGATCTGGCAACAACATATTACAGAACAGCAGGCAGGATGATAGCACCTCTTATTATCAGGACCAGGGGACACAGGCTTGAGGGAATGTGGCATTCCGGATCACCAATGAGTATGCTTATAAATTCTATACGAGGAATATATGTATGTGCTCCAAGGGATATGACACGTGCTGCCGGTTTTTACAACACTCTGCTGGAAGGTAATGATCCTGCTATTGTAATAGAACCACTAAATGGTTACAGGCTTAAGGAAAGGTTGCCGGACAATATTGGTGAATTTAAAATGCCCATGGGTATTCCGGAGGTCCTTAGTGAAGGTACCGATTTTACCCTGGTGACATACGGTTCTACAGTGCGAATAGCAATGGAAGCCGTAAAGCAGCTTAAATCACACGATATCTCAGTTGAGTTGATTGACGTGCAGACCCTTGTTCCCTTCGATACAAAAAAAATCATTCTCGAATCGGTTAAGAAAACAAACAGGATACTCTTTCTCGATGAGGATGTTCCGGGAGGTACAACAGCATACATGTTGCAGGAGGTACTGGAGAAACAGGGAGCATGGAAGTATCTCGACAGTAAACCCGGGACACTCACATCTAAAGAACACAGGCCGGCCTATACTACCGACGGTGATTATTTCTCGAAGCCAAATGCTGAAGACATTTTTGAGGCAGTATATGCAGTAATGAAGGAGGCTCAGCCTGCAAAATACGTTTAGTTTATTATTAACAAATAACATCACGGGCCGGGTTGAAATAACCCGGTTGCTGTTCCATGTGTTAAAAAGGAAAAGAAGTTCCCCCGGTCATATTTCCGGGGGTATTTCTTCGTCAACACCTATTATTTTAAGCAAAGCCAGTGCAGCTTCCCTCGGTCCGCTTGTAGCATAGCCGGGAATACCCAGCCTTGTGCGCATCTGACCGACGAAGACATTATGACTGAAGAATGAGTTGAAATATTTCTCCGCTATTTTATCGTGTAGCTCTTTATACTCCGGAGGTCCGAATATATTTGCAAAATATGAATGGACAAGACCGCTTGAGGTTGTTGTTCCCTTGCTCATCACTGCTCCTTCGCTGAAAATATCC
>DATFLA010000182.1:0-4694 GCA_035268305.1 Bacteroidales bacterium
AAACTGTTCTTCTTTGTAAGTGGTGAGTATGAAAAGGAATCAGTTCCCGGTGTCAACTGGCAGCCAAGTACCGATGGTGTTGCAGTTCCTGATCAGTATATCAGCCGTACAACTGTATCCGATCTGCAGAGAGTTAAAGACTATCTGATGACAACCTACGGATATGATCCGGGTAAATACCAGAACTTCGATCCTTTCCAAAACCAGAACCACAAGATACTTGCCCGTATCGACTGGAACATCAGCGAAAAGCACAAATTCACCCTTCGTTACAATGATGTTGTAGGTACATCCGATCAGCAGACCAACTACAACAGCGGACCACCTAACAATGCCCGTAACTCTGGTCGTATTAGCAGCCAGTCTATTGCTTTCTCAAATGCATTCTACGGATTTAAGAATACCGTACGTTCAATAACAGGTGAGTTGAACAGTAACTTCAGCCCGCTTGTATCGAACAAACTTCTTGTTAGTTATACCCATATTCAGGATACCCGCACAAGTCCGTCATCTCCATTCCCATTTGTGGATATCTGGAAGGATGGTGACCAGTACATGTCGTTCGGTTATGAACTCTTTACATACCACAACAATGTCGTTAATAACACTCTGAGTTTTACAGATAATGCCACTGTTAATCTCGACAGGCATACCCTGACCTTTGGTGCATCTTTCGACAGGCTTTACTTCCTGAACTCGTACATACGTGAGGGAACTTCATATTACAGGTATGCTTCAGTTGATGACTTTATCAACGGTGCAGATCCTATCGGTTTTGGTGTTACTTATGGGTTCAACGGTAACGATGCCCCCGGTGCTGATGCAGCCTTTGGCATGGGAGCTGTTTATGCACAGGATGAATGGGCAGTTCTTCCGACATTGAAGGTTACTTATGGTCTGAGACTTGAAAGATCATTCTATCTCAATTCTCTAACAAACAACCCGGCTATCTCAGCCCTGACATTTGCCGATGGTGAACATATGGATGTAGGAACATGGCCGAAAGGGAAATTCCTCGTTTCTCCCCGTCTGGGCTTCAACTGGGATGTTAAAGGCGACCGTTCATTACAGGTTCGTGGTGGATCAGGTGTCTTCACAGGTCTTCTTCCATTCGTATGGTTTACCAATCAGCCAACCAACTCCGGTGTGATACAGGTACCGGAAATAGGCTGGGGCCCGGGCGATGAAAACCTTGCCGGACTTCAGTTCCACCCTGATTTCAAACAGTTTATAGCTGATAATCCTAACCTGTTCCCTCAGTCACCGGGTGACCTGCCAAACGGAGCCGGTCTTGCACAGGTTAGTAAGAATTTCAAACTGCCACAGGTATGGCGTTCAAACCTGGCTGCCGATGTTGAACTTCCTTGGAATATGGTGTTCACAGGTGAACTTATGTATTCAAAAGACATAAATGCAGTATCGCAGTTCAATATTAATGAAGCTCCGTATACTGGCAATCTTGCAGGTTCAGATAACCGTCCTTACTGGTCATCAAGGAATGATGCTAAGATAAATACATCTGTCAGCAACGCAATTGAACTTCGTAACACAAACAAAGGTTACCAGTATTCTTTCACGGCCCAGCTGACTAAAAACTTCCATAACGGCTTCTCAGGTATGTTTGCCTATACCTATACCATGGCCAAGGATGTTACATCCAACCCGGGTTCATCAGCTTATTCTGCATTCTCTTCCAATACTGCAGTCGGAAGCCTTAACTACCCCGGTCTCAGCTACTCTAATTTTGCAACGCCACATAAACTCGTTGGTGACTTCTCATACAGAATCGAGTATGCAAAAATATTTGCTACAACATTCTCACTTGTATACCAGGGCTACCAGCAGGGTCGCTGGTCATATACCTATGCCAACGATCTTAATGGCGACGGAATATCATCAGACCTGATGTATGTGCCAGCAAGTGCAGGTGATATCCAGTTTGCCGATTATAACGGGATGAGTGCTGCTGATCAGCAGGCTGCTTTCTGGAAATATGTTGAAGGAAACAAGTATCTCAAGTCACGTGAAGGTAAATATGCCCAGCGTTTCGGTGATATACAGCCATGGATACATCGTTTCGATGCCAAGATACTTCAGGATATATTCTCGAACTTCGGCGGTGACCGTAAGTATACCCTGCAGTTCAGCCTCGATATTCTCAATGTTGGCAACTTGCTTAATGATAAATGGGGAACTTATACCTACAACCCGCTGGCAAGCTACGACAATGTTCGTCCGCTGCGAGTTGTTTCAAGCGGAAGTTCAACGGAAGCTCCTACATTCAGACTTAATGCTTCATCACTCGATGATTTTGCAGCAAACACTACTCTTAGCAAGAGCATCAGTACAGCAAGTACCTGGGGTTGCCTCCTTGGAATTCGTCTGATTTTCTAAACTTATTGATAATTATTTTTAAAAAGAGGCTGCCAGTTCCGGCAGCCTCTTCTTTTTATAATGTATAGCATCAGTCCTTGTTTTTCCTCATCCCGGCCCGGTGAGGCATAATTAGCTTACAGTGTTAAAGTCCTAACACAATAAAATGACCTAAAGTACTGAAAATCAAAGCCAAAACAAATAGTTAATAACTATGCAAGCAAATGTTAATAAACTTAAAAAATTAATCTTGCATTGAGGGGTGTGCTTTTTTAATTTAGCGTTTACCCGCGATACAAAACGGTGGTCGGTTAATCTCATTAAAATCAGAGAAAAACAAAATTATGGAAGAATTATTTGTCCAGCAATCAGTCATTGCGTCTGACGTAAACACTAAAAAAGAAAAGGAACCCGTGATACAGCAAAAAGGGGAAAAAGGAGATACAAAGATGGGAAGCGAGAAAGAAAAAGAAAAGAAAGCATACTCGCATGATGAGGCAGTTGAGGCAAGTATTTCATATTTTAAGGGTGATGAGCTGGCAGCACGGGTATGGGCTAATAAGTATGCGCTCAAGGATTCATTCGGAAATCTCTTTGAAAAGACCCCGGATGATATGCATCACAGGCTGGCACGTGAGATACACAGGATCGAATTGAAGTATCCGAATCCTTTATCGGAGGAACTTATTTACAGTGTCCTTAAAGACTTCAGGTACATTGTACCGCAGGGTGGACCAATGACAGGGATAGGTAATGACTACCAGATTGCTTCATTATCAAACTGTTTTGTAATAGGGAATGATGGTTCGTCAGACTCATACGGAGGCATAATGAAGATTGACCAGGAGCAGGTACAGCTTATGAAACGCCGTGGAGGTGTCGGTCATGATCTTTCACATATAAGGCCCAAGGGCACACCTGTGCTTAACAGCGCACTTACTTCAACAGGTGTTGTCCCTTTCATGGAGAGGTATTCCAACTCAACACGAGAGGTGGCACAGGACGGTAGGCGGGGAGCACTGATGCTCTCTATCTCGATAAAACATCCCGATTCAGGTAAGTTTATAGATGCTAAAATGGAAAGTGGGAAGGTAACGGGAGCCAATGTATCTGTAAAACTTACGGATGACTTCATGAAAGCTGTCGAAACGAAATCAATGTTCAGGCAGCAATACCCCATTGAATCGGATGATCCGAAGTTTGCAAAGGATATTGATGCCGTTCAGCTCTGGAATAAAATAATACATAACGCCTGGAAATCGGCCGAACCGGGAGTACTCTTCTGGGATACAATTAAGAAGGAGAGTGTACCCGACTGCTATGCTGATCTGGGCTATGCTACAGTTTCAACCAATCCCTGCGGGGAAATACCCCTGTGTCCTTACGACAGCTGCCGTTTACTCGCAATAAACCTTTACAGTTATGTAAAAAATCCTTTCACAGAAGAGGCAGAATTTGATTTTGAACTGTATAAGGAACATATAGGCCTGGCTCAAAGGATAATGGATGACATTATCGACCTCGAGATGGAAAAGATCGATGCCATACTTGCAAAAATAGACAACGATCCTGAAGGAGAGGATATAAAACTCGTTGAAAGAAACCTGTGGTCTAATATCCGCAAGAAGTCGGAAGAAGGTCGTCGGACAGGAATAGGGATTACGGCAGAAGGGGATATGCTCGCAAGCCTGGGATTAAGGTATGGTACCGAAGAGGCAACCAATTTTTCGGTTGATGTGCACAGGACACTGGCCCTGGAAGCTTATAAATCATCAACATACCTTGCAAAGGAAAGAGGACCGTTTACAATATACAGTGCCGATAGAGAAAAAGATAATCCTTTCATTCTGCGTCTTAAGGAACAGGATCCTGTTATGTACAATAACATGGTCAAATTCGGGAGGAGAAATATAGCTCTTCTCACAATAGCCCCTACGGGAACAACAAGCCTGATGACACAGACAACATCGGGCATAGAACCTGTGTTCTCGGTATTCTACAAGAGAAGGAGAAAGGTTAATCCCAACGATAAGAATGTAACTGTTTCATTTAAAGATGAAGTTGGTGATGCATGGGAGGAATTTAATGTCTTTCATCATAAGTTTGTTGACTGGCTTAAACTGAATAATTACGACCCGGAAGAAGTGACAGGGATGGACGATGAGGAGATTAAGACAATAATTGCAAAATCACCGTATTATAAAGCAACTGCCAATGATGTCGACTGGATTGCCAAGGTTAAGATGCAGGGAGCTATCCAGAAATGGGTTGATCATTCAATAAGTGTTACAATCAATCTTCCTTCGGATGTTAAAGAGGAA
>DATFLA010000183.1:0-5730 GCA_035268305.1 Bacteroidales bacterium
AAATATCCTTTCAAGAGTACCTCCGAAAGCACCGAGCACATAGTTATAGAGATCCCATGTCTTCACACCCAGTGCTTCCCTGGCAAAGAAATAATCCCAGGGGTCGGGTGTCCGGAACCCGGTTATATCAAGCAGACCTTCATCAACAACTGCAAGAGTGTATGTCATAGATTTTTTACCTGCTTCACTTATGTTCACGCTGAATGGTTTCTGCGACCTTATCTCGCCGGGCATTTCAATTACGGGCGAGAGTCTTGTTGCAGGATCCTCTATCATTACGGGAACCACACCATACAGCCTCATGGGCATATCATTAACTGTTTGTGCATGAGGCTGTATTACAGAGACATAAGCATATATATTGGGAGCCATTCCGGTTTTGGCACGGAACTTAACAACAGTATTTCCTTTTCCTGTCGGGACGCGTATCTCATCTACAATTCCCGTTGCGTTTTCAAGAGTCACAATGGCTCTGGCGTTTTCCGGTGACGGGAAGGAGAGGCTTACTTCATCACCCGGATTGTATTTTTCCTTATCGGTACTTATTGTAAGAAGGGTGGCTCCGTCGGTGCTTCCTTTCATGCCATATTCCCAGGGCCAGTCGACAAGCAGTATCTTACCGGTGGAGTGTCCCGAAGGAAGAGTTGCACGGATAAGGTACCTGCCCCAGTCTTTTTTGTTTATATTGAAGGTGAAGGTTCCTTTGCCTCCTCTTGTAGTAATAGTCTTTGTTATTACAGGCTTATATGTATTGTTCGAAATATAATATGCCAGGTTCTCCTGGTCAGACTCCCACCACCACCTGTATGATATCTTGTAAATGTTGATCTCAACGGCAGAATTCACCGGGTCACCGTTCTTATCGACAGTTGCAATCTTAACTTCATTATCCGCATCGGTGAAAAGCATCCTGCTTTTTCCTTTTAACCCGGGCAGGTTAATACCGGCAAAAGCAGGATAGGGTGCATATTTAAATGAGGTCTGTACGATGCTCTCATCACCCCCGGGCTCTGCAGCTTTGACTGTAAAAACAGCATTAAGCATACCTGGAGCGTTAAGATTACCTGAGGGGTCGAATTTGAATGAAGCATCACCGTTAGCATCAAGTGTTCCATCAAATGCCCTTACTGTTTCGGAATAGAATTCCCTTGCAGGATCATCAAAGTTATATTGCGGGTATTTTTTAAATTCTGTTTTTGTATGTTTTAGTATATAATCGACTGATGATTTAAGGTTTTTAGCCACGGCACCGTTCATCCAGCTTACACTTATATTTCCTTTTTCGGCTAAGCCCGTGCCTCCCAGTATCTCATCGGGGAATGTCAGTTTTATCTTCAACCGGTTTGGTTTTACAGTTTCAATCCTGATTCTTTTGGTAAATGAAGCGCCTCCTATTTTAAACACACCCCTGTAGTTGCCTGTTACGGCATCATATGCCGTCTTTGTTGTGAATACGAGCAGGTTTGATTCTCCTGTTTTCCGGACCTGGTTATCCACACGCTGGTCCATGGGATTTAAAAGCTCGAACTGTACAGGATGACCTTTTGGCAGCTTATTGAGCATGTCTTTTATGAAAAGCGAAAGATGTATTGTATCACCGGGTCTCCATACTCCTCTTTCACCATAGATAAATGCTTTGATGCCTTTCTCAGGCTTGTTGCCTTCAACGTCGAATGAACTCATTGACAGGGAAGAGCCATTGTTTACCTTTAGGTAATTACGATCTTTATCCTTGGTTGCAATTACAAGGAAAGGATTCCTGGCGCAATTAAGAACAGCTTCCCCGTCCTGGTCAGTTGTTCCCGAAATAATCGGCTGCATCTGGTAATCATAAACGTCGATCTTTACCTCTTTAACCGGCAGGGCCGATAACAGGTCATTAACCATCACATGAAGTAAATTGTCATCACCTTCCTTGGCTATCAGCCCGAAATTGGATGCCAGGATATTTCTTACCAGTTTCCTGTCGGGGCTGTAATAAGCTCCTTTACACGGGTTATTCCTGTCCCTCCAGTTAAAACCGAAGGAATAGTATATCTCCCAGTCGGTATCTTCATAGTAATTATCAGGGTCTTCCCACAGCCGGCGACTGTTTTCTTCTGCCTGCTGAAGGGCCTCCTCGTAAGCTTTATCATCGTCTGCCTCAGAACAGGGGAAAAGGGAGTATGATTTTCGCATGCCCAGGGATACCTGGTATAGTACACCGGGTTCAATATCAATATAGTCTGCCAGGTCTATTGTATAGAGGTTCCACCCCGATGAACTAAGGCCTGAACCGCTCGTTAGGTCAACCCTGCCCGAATAGACGGGTCGGCCGAACCTCTTTATCGAGTTATCACCATTAATATTATTTTCCTGCAGAAAGTAAGGAAGATTGTTTTCAAATATCCTTACTATCCTGAGATCTACGGCTTTAAGGTTAACCGCCCTGAAAGGGAAAACAAGGTTTTTTGAAGCCGGAACAATGACTCCGTTTCCGACAGCTTCTATGGCAGGAGCCATTGATGAGAAATCAAGTTCCTTCTTAATGCGGGAAGAGAGTGGTGACCCCTTATTGTTTCTTACGGAAGATTCAATATTTATTGTCACTTTACCCTCCAGCCTTGTTGCGGGGAGTATGCTTACTATATTTGATTTTGTATTAAAGGTGACAGGTGTTTGTGGTACAAGATATATGAGACCTGTCAGATCTATAGATGCATCTACGGGATCTGAGAAGACGACATCTATCCTTTGATTTTCGCCTGGTGTACTACGGACATCAATAACATTGAATGTACCTGTTGGTGGAATAGTCAGTACAGAGGATCCTTTCTGTTTTGCCCCTGCCGAAGGTCCCGACCAGCTGAGTGTAAGCTCCTGTTCCCTGTTACCTCTCTCAATGCCCCTGATGGTGAAATTATGAACGAGATCGCCTGTATGGTCCCATTCTATATTTATCTTTTTTCTTCCAAGCCTGGCGGAAAGATAGTTTTCAGCTTCTGAGGGTTTTATATAGTCGGAGGTAGTAAGCTCACCCTTAAGTACATAGCTGTTGCCATCTGACGACTCACATTCAAGCGGACCGGCTGTCACACGAAAATCTTTTTCAAGAGTTTGTATCCTGAGAGGGAACATTTTAAGTCTCTCCTGTACCTCTCCCAGCTTTCCCAGGTTAAAATTACCGGTGTAAATTTTACCGGCATCAAGTGTCCGCGAAGGAGTAAAGACAATAGTAAGAGAATCCTTCCATTCTGTCTTTCCCTTTATATTAGGCTGAAATGAAAACAGTCCTGTCGCCGATCTGTCTGCCTTGCTCGCAAATAAGGGTGTTAATCTTATCTCTATCGGAGAGTTGGCTGGAATAACACCGGCAGTATAGCTTTCAATGTATTCACTGAATCCCTTGTCGACGGGAATACTGACAGGAATGGCTTCCTGTTTCTTAAGCCCGGGCAGGCGGAACGATCTATCCTTATTTCTTGCACAGGAACCGGCGATTATCACAGCCAGTATCAGCACTAACAATTTTTCAGTTTTCATGGTCAGGTGTTTTATTATCAGGGGTATCAGGTTGCCGGACCTAAGTTACGAAAAAGGGCTTAATATTTAGCAGGACACCGGTCGGATACTTTTTATTCAGGATACGGTAACAGGTTTGATAGTACTTTCAGAGATGAGTTGTTTCAGGGAGTTACCATCTCTTTTCGCAGGCCGGCAATATACCTGCGGATATTGTCAAGAGTAGCAACAGTTATTGTCATCTGACTGCCTGAGGCAATGAATACCTGCCTGGCAGTATCTATCTCGAGGTCTCCCTCACGGAAGTATATTTCGAAGGAATCGAAATAATTCTTCAGGTACTTAAGCTTCTTGGTATAGTACACTACAACGGGATCGTCGTAATAGTTTTTCATGAAGCTGAGAAGTGAATTGAGGGTATATTTTTGTTCTGCTATCTTCTGGACTACCTGGGGGTCAGGGTTTTGAGGGTTGTAGGCTACCTGTGTTGCAATATACATTGCTTCCACCCAGCCTCCCAGAACAATAAGGCCAGCCGTACTTTCCCTGCCACTCTCGCGCAGATGATTCTCTATCCTTGTATACACCCTGTTCATAAGATTAATGATGGTGTCAGGCTCGGCCATATCATCCTGCATGCTCTTAAAGGTGGATGATATATAGTCATCAGGTATCCCAAGTTTATCGGCAAGGTCCCTGACAGTCACCATGTAGTCTATCATTTTCTGCCCGACGCCGAATATTTTAAGATAGCCGAAGTCGACGCCATATATGCCTTCGTTAATAGCAGCCCTGGCACTGCTCAGGTACAGGTCGGCATTTGACACGGGATTCAGGGCAGCCATGTCGTAGGATATACCAAGCCTGTTGAAGATATCACATACCTCAACCGGGGTGAGTACCCCGTAATGGATCTCATAACGTTTCCCTGCTGTATCCGTGCCTGTGGAGTCGGCATTATATGTTGAAAAAACAGGTTTGAAACTATCTCTTTTCCCAGTATCCTGTTTACACGAATAAACAAATGCGATGAGCACTATAAAGATAAGGGAGGAAATTTTGTTCATGGTACCATTTTAGTTGAACAAAATTAATAATAAAAAAGAACAGGACACAATGATATGATATTTTAGTGTTCCGGGGAGTCCGGCAGAATCAGCCTGCCACTATGTTGGCGCCGGTTTGCAACCGGTGTCATTCGTTACCCCTTATGCCAACGTCTCATGTCAGGGGCCTTACAGCAAAATCCTGTTTCCCAGTTTTTCGCTTATAATCTTCAGAGCGGTCCCCAGCAAAGCATATCTTTTCTGAAGAGCTATGATATTTTCCGTATTGTTTTCCTTCACTGCCTCCTCAAGCAGGGTCATTATTTCTTTTCTTTTTGTCTTAATCTTATCACTTTTAAATTTAAGAACAGCATCGCTCACAATTTCCTTAAGCTTCATCTCCTCGGTCTCGACATAGGTCTGTTTTTCCCTCCATATCTTACTGAGCTCATGCGAATCGGCAAGGAGGTCGGCTGAGAGACGCGATATTTCCGGATCCTCATGTTTTACAAACTGTTTTTCACCCGGTATAAGGCCCTGTTCGACAGCAAACCGGAACTCGTCAAAAATACTCTGGCACACATTGTTCTCGAAAGATAGTTCGTCATTTGTTATTTCGGTTACAATATAATCGGCTACAGTCTGTATCTCTTCCTTCCCGCTGATCGTATCAGGTATCTTTTGGAATTCTGTAGCTCCGAATTTCAGCAACAGTCTTATAATCTCCTTTTCGGAATAATAGGTAGTGTCGGGCCTTGTTGTCTGAATCTGTTTCTGCGTGATAACAGGAGGTACCGGCAGATCTTCCGGACCCGGGTATTTATTCCTGTCCTGGAATGATTTCTGGCGTCTTATCTTATTAACTTCCTGGTAAAGCACAGGTTCGGCCACCTCAAGCAGGGTACTGCATTCCTTTATATAGACTGTCCTTGTTATTGTTTCGGGAATTACGGCTATCGATTTAACAACATCCCTTATCAGGTCAGCTCTTTTCACGGGGTCGTTACTGGCTTCCTCGAGCAGCAGTTGTGTCTTGAAACGTATAAAATCCGTTTCATGCTCCTTTATATATCCCGAGAATTCTTCAGTACTTGTTTTCTTTGAATAGGAGTCGGGATCTTCTCCGTCGGGCAGAAGTACAATTTTCACGTTCATCCCCTCTTCCAGTACAAGGTCTATCCCT
>DATFLA010000184.1:0-4636 GCA_035268305.1 Bacteroidales bacterium
AACCCAATCCTCCATAAACAGTAAGAACAGGAATATTTAAAGATGCTATGACTCCCACATTCATGGCTGTCACCACAGCCTGCATATTCTGGTCCTGGAATGAAGTTACCGGGTTATATTGTGAATAATTGAGAGGTGCTCCTGCCTCTGGTTGAAGATCGACAGGGACATTCCCTGTAAGTTTTGTATAACCACCGAATAAAGATACATCAAATGGCATAACCTTGTTGCCGGGAAAATACTGGAGAATGCTGTGCATAAGTCCCACGCCCCATAATGAAACATCGCCATCGTGAATACTTACTTTAGGCAGGTACCTGATTTTAAGCTCAGTTCCCATTGGCAGACCAATTCCGGCCTGAAGTGTTGGTACCGGTATTATCTTCCAGTCAGTGCCCGGAGGTGTTTTAAATGAAGCAAGGGTTATTCCTCCGGCAGAGGCTGTAAGAGTCGGACCTTCAAGGTCGGGACCTGCAACAGTTGATGCTGTACCGGTACCGGTAAGAGTTGTCAGTCCTATTTTTGAAACATCAAACGTGGTAGCTGAAGAAGGTACAAAACCTGCATTTATACCAGCAGTTATATCAAAACCTCCCAGTTTATGCGGTTTGGCGGAGTTATACCATCCGCCGCTTAATCCGGCACCAAAAGCATTGGTCCATGGTGTAATATAAGCTTTCACATATGTCAGGCCGTCAGTTGCACCTGCCCTCAGGAAATCCACATTATCAAACTGTGAGTAGGCTGTGGATGAAAGAATAAATAAAGCACATATAAGTATCCGGGTACGTTTTGCAGATCTTTTATTCATCGCGGTTAGTATTAGTTTATAAGTATAACATACACAAATATAGAAAAATGAGTATTAGTTTCACATCCGTAAACATTGTTATGCTATTCTTATAACTGCTTCACGGCAAATAAGGTTGCTTCATGATCATAAGAAAGTTGATTTTTTTTATCAGGGAATCTTCTTATCTACATTTTCAAGACCCTCAAGTTCTTTTATACCTGTACTTTTAGATAGTTCAGAGATATTCTTCAGATCAAAATCCCCCTTGATGGATATAAGCGAGTTTCCGCCCGGCCCCCCTGAAATTACCAATAACTCAGTTATGACCTTCCCTTTTTGTTTGATTAGGAATTTTGTAATATCCTTCCCTTCTTTTACCAGCATAAGCTCTTCATAATCTGACATATTGAGCTTTTTGCTAAGTTCGGTGTAGAAGTTAAGATTCCTGTTAAGGAGGGAATCTTCAACAGAGAGGATGCGAATTGATTTAAGTCTGTGAATAAGGTCATCAGCATCTTTATTATCAGAATCAAGGTCGGAAAACATTGAAAACATCCTGCTTGAAATTGTAACAACGGTAAATCCGTCCCTTTCTGAATATTTATCAAACATCTCATCCACAGGATTTGATTGTGCCATAACATTCATTGCCAGGCACATTACAGTAAAAAACAGAATTAACTTTTTCATATCATTGATCATTTTTTATTTATTCTCTTCAGATCTGTCGTATTGGTAAATTCAATAGCCCTGTCAAGATAATCAAGAGATCTCAGGTTTTTATCCACCATCATTGATGTTTTATTTAAAGACTTCAGGGGTTCAAAACTTCGTTGAGCAACCTCATTAATTCTGCTCACAGGCTCAAGTGCCTTAACACCATTGTTAAGCTGTGTTGATACGCTCATCAGGATTTTCATAGTCTCATTATATGCGATTTTCGGATCGGTATAAGTATCACGTGGTTCCACACTCCGGTTCAACATGAAAAATGAAATCACAAACAGGACTGCTGCAGCTGCAGCACTAAGAAATGTTATAACCTGCCTCCTGTAAGATCCTTTTCTTTCTCTTCCTTGAGCCCTGTCGATACCTTCCAGTATCCTCTTCTCAAAATCCCCCGAAGGTTCGGGTACATCAAGAGCATTATTGTAGAAGCTGAAAACATCCGACTCTGTCTCATAACCCGGAGGAACATCACCTGTGGTAAAATAGAACCTGAGTAATTCCTCTTCTGCTTCAGTGGTTTCGCCGTTATAGAACTTTGCGAGAAGCTTGTCCAATTCCTCTTTTTTCATTGTGATACTTATTATATTCATCCCTGATAATACTCCTGGCCCGCGAAAGATTCACGCGCAGTGTATTAATATTAAGTCCAGTCTGAACAGCTATCTCTTCATAGGAGAAGCCTTTTATATCCCTGAGCATTACAACTGTCCTGAAATGCAGCGGTAATTTCTCAACAATGCTGTGAATAATATCATTCGATTCCTTGTTTTCCAACTGTTCATGAGGTGATATGAATTCATTATCCGAATCACCAAAATTGCCCATGTCATCAGTCACATCCGGTCGTTTCTTCCTCAGACGGTCGATGCAGAAATTTTTTGTCATCGTTGTTGCCACAGCATCAAGACTGTCATATTTATCAAGAGTATCCCTCATTTTCCAAAGTTTTAAAAATACCTCCTGTACAGCATCTTCCGCCTCCTCCTTAATCCGGAGGATGCGGAAGGCAATTATAAACAGCCTGCGGTAGAGCTGCCGGATAATATCGTCAAACCGGTCGCGGGTCATCTGACTCTAAACAATTATTTCCGTGAAGTTAATGATAATTATTTACAGGATAAATAATTACTGTTCGACCGAGACAATGTCAGATCCGTGTTTTCTTTTTGCATCTTCTGAAAATTTCTTAGCTTCCTTCAGGCTCATGTCTCCTTTAACCTGGATAAGAGCATTGTCTTCCCCGCCAACAATGAGAAGGAATTCCTTAAACCTGTTACCTTCAACTTTTACAAGCATTCTGATATTATTCTCAGAATCCTTAACCCGCATGAATTCCTCATAGTTTTTCAGATCAATGTCTTTCATTACCATGTCATAGAAATTATCAACCCTGAGATTTTCATCATCCTGGGCAAGTATCCTAACGGTTGTTATGTTTTCAGGTAATGCTGCATTGGAATCCTTATCATCATCAAAACACCTTGCCAGTTTCAAAAGGTTACCATTTATTGTAACAGTTGTAAAGCCGTCTTTTCCGCCATACCTGTCAAACAATGCATCTATAGATTTCTGTCCCGATACAATTGTTCCTGATACAAGCAGGATTGCGAAGAGTAAAATCTTTTTCATAGCTTAATTTTTTAATTGATTAAAATTGTTTTCAATAGCATGACGATAAAGACATCATTTCATTACAAAAAAATCCAATCAATTAAATAATTACTGCTATGTCGCTGTTTAACAATGCATTAAAAATGCATATATTCATGTATTGGTCAGGAAAGGAATTATTCAAGAGGAGATTCAGGTTCTCTCGACATTACTTTATAATATGCCCAGTCGATATAGCCGGGAATTATCCTTTGGAAGAGGGCCGTAAGCTTCCCATCAAGAGTAATTAATTTGTTTCTTTTCTTTTTCCTAATGCCTTTCAATACCCAGCCTGCAACATACTCGGGAGATGTCAACTTCCTCTCGTTAAGAGGAGATTCACCCTGTTCCTCTCCTTTTGCATTCAGGGCACGTTTTCTTATCTCGGTTGTTGTAAAGCCCGGTGCAATTATCATTACATGAAGCCCCTTCTTAAGGTTCTCTATTCTTATTGTCTCAAGAAAACCATGAATAGCGAACTTGGATGCTGAGTAACCTGTACGGCCCGGCAGTCCATGGAACCCGGCAACAGAAGAAATTCCAACTAGTGAACCTTTCTGTTCAAGTATATATGGAAGAGCATATTTTGTACAATAGACCGTTCCCCAGAAATTAACATCCATAAGCCTGTGAAGAACCTTCAGGTCCACATCAATGAATGAGGCTCGCATTGAGACACCTGCATTATTGATAAGTATATTTATTTTTCCGTATTTCTTAATTGTTTTTTCAATAAGATTACGGCAATCGGCTTCAACAGTTACATCTGTCCTGACATAAATAGCGTCGTAGTCATTCTTTTTAAACTCTTTAACAATATCCGACAGCCTGTTTTCCGACCGTGCTGCAAGAACTACCTTGCTACCTTTTTTTGCAAATTCGCGGGCAATCGCTTCCCCTATTCCAAAAGATGCGCCGGTGATAATCACGACTTTGTCCTTGAAAATGTTCTTCATAAGCTGGATGTTTCGTTATCCCTATTAACCTCTAATGTAACCAAATTCCTGCTTAAAATAAGTAAATCCGCTATTTTTTTAAACAGGGTATGTAATACAAAAGATATCTCTGATTATTTAACTGAATACTTTGCAGTCTACAGTTGACGAGAAACATCATAAAACTCATTCATTCACAACATAACAAAGTGTTATATAACATTGTTACAAATTGATAATTAAGACAAATTTGTATTAAATTTGAACAACCATCATTATTTGATCCTGCCGGCATTCAGAAACTTTCCTCCAAAATTCATCCAAAACTCTTACCTGTGATCAAAATACCCATGAAATTCAGATTGATTGTCCTGTTTCTATTAGGTATCTCAACCAGCATATATTCATCGGTTACAATTGGATATGATGTTCCCTGGAAAAATATGAATGAAGCTCTAGTTGCTGCCGCATTGAAAACGGAAATGATCTCGTAGAATCCTGCCCCTTTTATTCTTCAGACAAGCATGGA
>DATFLA010000185.1:0-6463 GCA_035268305.1 Bacteroidales bacterium
GCCAATATGCAGCAAATTCCAATTATATAAGCATATATAAAACACATTCAGAAAAATTTTGTTCCTGTTAACCACGATAAACATAATAATAATCAGGGTATGTTACTGAAAGTATTGACATTTATAATACTTCGTTCTAACTTGCATTATATTAACATCATTGTCAGACATTATGAGAATGCTGTTACGATATCCGGCTATTGCACTATTTATTATTCTTACATTACAGTGCACAAAAGAAGATACCTCTCCAGCGGATAAAATCAATTCTCCGTCGGGTAGCTTCCTCGATGCTCTTATAAGTAACGGAGTAGATGTTGACGGAGATAGTATAATAAGTAATGAGGAAGCATTATCTGTAAAATACCTGGATTTAACTAACCTGGATATTTCTAACCTGCTCGGAATAGAGATGTTTGGCAACCTGGAAGAGCTGAATTGCAGCAGCAATCAGTTACACTCACTTGATGTATCGAAAAACAAAGCACTGAAATACCTTTATTGCTCCGGGAACCAGATCAGCATACTGATGCTGCCCGGGAATCATTATCTTGAGTATATTGATTGCTCTGATAATCTGCTGACCAGGATAGATGTTTCGGGTTTATCCGGGCTGCAACACCTCTTATGCAGTTATAATAATCTGACTTCTGTGAATATCTCCGGAAACTCCGACCTCAGGTATTTTTATTGCGATAATAACCTTATTAAAACACTCGACATCTCAAAGAATAATAAGCTGTATTATTTATCCTGTCATAATAATAATCTGAAGGTCCTAGATGTTTCCGGCAACACTGAATTACGTGGATTAGCCTGTCTCAGGAACCAGCTGACTTCCATCGACGTTTCAGCTAATATATATCTTATATATCTTAATACAGGTTATAATGTTGATATGACTTCACTTGATATATCAAATAATCCGGACCTTCAGGATTTATCATGTAATGATTGCCGTCTTTCTGACCTGGATGTATCATCAAATACAAAACTAAAATACCTGAACTGCGGAGATAATACTCTTGTTGGCAGGAATGAAATAGCATACCTGGATGTTTCAAACAACCCGGAACTTGAGAAACTAATATGTGAAAGGAATTTACTTACTGCACTCGATGTTTCAAATAACCATCTTCTTAAGGAACTCGATTGTTCTTTAAACCAGCTTAAAGATCTGAATGTCGGCAATGCAAATGCACTTCAGGTCCTGTTTTGCGAAGATAATATGCTCACTAACCTTGATCTGTCATCTCTTGAAAATTTAAGATTGTTATGGTGCCCCGGGAACCAGTTAACAATACTTGATATTTCAGCGAATTACAGCCTTGAAGAAGGAAAAGATTGGGCCAGTTGCTTTGTTGACATCAGTAATATGCCAACTCTTCAAAAAGTATGTGTATGGACTTTGCCTTTCCCTCCTCAGGGACTTAAGCTTCGCACAGATGGCAGTCCTGATGTTTATTTTACAACGGACTGCAGCAAGGGCCCTTTATAAATAAACATATAATATTATGATATCATGAGATTTGTTACCATTGCACTATTAATTGCTTCTTTTCTGCTTCTTTTATCACGGTGTTCAAAGGATGAATCTTCCCCTCTAATTTCGGTAAATGATGATAATTTTTTAAAAGCACTTATTGAGTCGGGGATTGATAAAGACGGGAACGGAAATATAAGCCTGGCAGAAGCTGAAATTGTAAACTCACTGGATGTGAGTAATGACAGTATCTCCGATATGAAAGGGATAGAGAATTTTGTCAACCTTGATACCCTTCGCTGTTACAACAACAGGCTTAGTTCTATTGATATCTCAGATCTTGTTTCCTTAAAGTACCTTGATTGCAGGGGATGTGGATTGAGTTCACTTAATATTTCACGGCTTGCTGAACTGGGGTACCTCGATTGTGGGGTTTATGGAACGGAATCCGGGTTATCTCAAAATTATTTAACAAATATTGATGTATCTCAAAACACTGCCTTAAAGACCCTGTTCTGTGACTGGAATGAATTAACAGCGCTGGATCTTTCTTCAAATACTTTACTGGAAAAATTATCATGCACATCAAATAAGATCCTGTATCTCGATGTATCTTCAAATATAAACCTGAAAAATGTGGTCTGCAGTTGGAACCAGTTAAGCGGACTGGATCTTTCAGGTAACACCGCATTGGAGACCCTTGACTGTAATTGTAACAGGTTAACAAGTCTGAATGTTACCAAAAATACCGGCCTCCTCCAACTGGCATGTGGAGGGAACCTCTTAAACAATGTTGATTTCTCGGCTAATAGTGAATTAACTGATTTGTATTGCGGAGGAAATCCTTTAACTGACCTTGATGTCTCTCAAAATATTGTATTAAAGAACCTGTCATGTACAGGGGCAGACCTGACAGATTTGGATGTAAGCCATAACATTCAGCTGGAATCACTTGATTGTTCAGAGAATGAACTCACAGGCATAGATATATCCGGGAATCCTCTTCTCAATACTTTAAACTGCGGGACTAACCAGTTAACAAGCCTTGATGTTTCAAATAGCATGACACTGGAAGGTTTGGATTGCCGGGATAACAACCTTGTCAGCCTTGATGTATCAGGCATTGCTTCTTTGCAATGGCTTGTCTGTTCTGATAACTCGCTGAACAGTCTTAATCTTTCCGGCTGTACTGCCCTTTTATATCTGTATTGTGACAATGCAGGATTAACAAATCTCGATATTTCGGGCAACACTGCCTTAACAACAATTGAGTGCGCCGGGAATCAGTTGATAACCCTTGACATATCGAATAATATATCATTGGAACTTGCAGGACTGCAAAATATGCCTGCCTTGCATAAGGTATGTGTATGGGAAACGCCTTTTCCCCCGGGCGGATTAACAATATGGTCTTCCGGGAGTCCGAATATATATTTTACAACTGATTGTAAATGAGTAATCAATTATGAAAGTGATATGTAAAATACTGCTGGTTCTTTTTCCGGTAATATTATTATGTTCCTGTGAGAAGGAAAACGAAATCAAAGATCAGGCAAATGAAGCGAAAATTGCCGATGCTAACTTCATGAATGCCTTAATTGAAATGGGGGTCGACTATAACGGCGACGGGAAGATCAGTCCTCTCGAAGCTGAGCAGGTTTCCTCACTCGATCTGAGGGACAGGCATATTTCAGACCTGTCAGGTCTGGAGTTATTTATCAACCTGGGTTCTCTTGACTGCAGTTATAACAAGCTCATGAGTCTTGACCTGTCAAAAAATACTGCATTGAAAGAATTGGATTGTTCTTATAACCAGATTAGTGACCTTGATATTTCAAAATGCAGGGCTCTGAAAAAACTAGTTTGTATAATGAATGATCTGACAGGTCTGGAAATTATTGGTAATACTGAATTAACTGACCTGAATTGTCTTTTTAATGAGATATCCGTTCTGGATTTATCAGGTAGTACTTCATTAAAAAACCTGAACTGTGGCTGGAACAGGATTACAGATCTTAACCTTTCGGGATGTCCCTCTTTAGAGGTACTCGAATGTAATTCCAATCAATTATCCGGACTGAATATTTCAGGATTTCCGGTTTTAAAAGAACTTGATTGTACCGGAAACCGGCTGACCAGCCTCGATCTTTCATCAGCTGTCTCCATTATTAGCCTGTATTGTGGAGGAAATCCACTGTCGGAACTGGATATATCGAAGAACATTGTCCTTGAGTATTTTGACTGCAGCAGAAGCGGGTTAACTGACCTGGATGTTACAGGACATAACAGCTTAAAGATGTTACTGTGTGATCATAACCGGCTGACCCGCCTGGATATTTCAGGCTGCAGTGCTCTTCAGGTATTGCGTTGCAATGATAATATTCTGACAGACATTGATGTTTCGGGCAGTACCGACCTTGAAAGGTTATATTGTGATAATAACAATCTGGAACAGCTTGATCTTTCGGAATGTGTAAATCTTGAAATACTGAAGTGCACCTATAATGATCTGACTAATCTGGACCTTTCGACCAATGCTGCAATGATAGGATTATGCTGTAATAATAATATGTTAATCAGTCTTGATATCTCCCACTGTACAGCCATGAATGTTATAAATTGCTTTGCAAATCAACTTATCAGCCTGGATGTCTCCGCTGTAAGTTCACTGAAGGTAATACATTGCTATCTTAATCCGCTCACTTCTCTTGATATTTCAGGTAACTCCGCACTGAAAGAGCTGAGTTGCTGGTCGACTTCCCTGACAAGCCTTGATGTTACAAATAATACAGAATTAACATGGTTGAACTGCAGTTTTAACCAGTTAACAAATCTCGATATTTCCAATAATGCGTTCCTTGAGAGCATATTCCTGATATCAATGCCTGTTTTAACTAAAGTGTGTGTACGGGAGTTGCCTTTTCCTCCTGTGGGGGTTGAAATATATACTATGGACAGTCCCGGTATCTATTTCACCGATGAGTGTTCAATGTGATATTTATCACAAAAGCCTTCCGTTTTTATGTCGCGGGGAAATTGCCGGAGGGGCATTTCGACAAACTTCTTTTTCCTGACATGTTCTTTAAATGATTCTGAACAGGGCGTTATTCCATCATGATAGGAGTCGGGGAGGTAAAATTATCCGGCAGAGAAGCCTCATATTTCATTCAAAATACTGCTCTGAAATTGCTCTTTAGAACGGTTATAAATTGATATGTACATATTTTAATTCATATTTATTTTAATAAATTGGGTTTCTCTAAACCGACCTGAATATGAGGGATTTCAGTATGCGCAGCTCTGTTGGCAGAGTAATTCTTATGGCACTTGTTTTATTTGCCTTACCTTTTCTGGCAGCCGGACAGTCGAATGATGACTGCCTGATATGCCACGATGATCCTGCTTTGACTGCGATCCGGCAGGGCAAAACGGTTTCCAGGTATGTAAATGCCGCCATGCTGGCAAAATCGGTCCATAAAGATGTGCTTTGTGCTTCCTGTCATCCCGATGCGCTTGTTGAAGATTATCCCCACCCTGAAAACCTTAAGCCTGTTGACTGCGGAAGCTGTCATGATAATGAAATGCAGGATTTTGATAAAGGAATTCACGGACAGGCTCTTCAGTTGAAGGCACTGTATGCACCTGATTGCAAGGAGTGCCATGGGACACATGATATTTACCCCAGTTCTGATCCCAACTCTTCAACATATAAAATGAATATTCCGCTTTTGTGCGGGAAATGTCACAGGGAGGGTGCTCCTGTTCAAAGAACATATAATATAGGAGAGCGAAACATACTTCAGAACTACAGCCAGAGTATTCACGGTGAGGGTCTGTTCAAAAAGGGATTAACTGTTGCTGCAACATGTAACGACTGCCATGGCAACCATCTAATACTTCCGCATGCAAGTCCGAACTCTACTATTTCAGTCAATAATATCGCCAAAACATGTATGAAATGTCATGGCGAAATAGAAAAGGTTCATACTAAGATCATCAAGAAGGAACTTTGGGAGAAGGAACCGGGGGCAATACCTGCATGTACTGACTGCCATCCTCCTCATAAGGTTGATGTTCAGAATATAGTGGAGACTGTTTCTGACAGGTCATGTCTTTCCTGCCATGAGAAGGATGGAGTTCATAAGACTGTGAATGATTCCATTATATCCATGAAGGTAACAAGGGATGATATCGCAAGTTCGGTTCATTTAAACATCCCTTGTGTTAAATGTCATTCCGATGTTTCTGTAGAGCTTCACCGGCCCTGTCAGACAGCAGGTAAGGTTGACTGTTCAAACTGCCATGCCGAAATTTCAAACATCTATATGGAAAGCGGGCACGGCAAGGCGTATGCCAACAATGAAAAAAATGCTCCATATTGTACCGACTGTCATGGAACGCATAAAATTAAATCGAGATACGACGATACCTCGCCGACATACCGTAGTGCTATTCCTACACTGTGTGGCTCGTGTCATCGTGAGAATGGAAAGGCCACCGAGACGGCTAACCTGAAAGAGGTGAATGCTTTAAAAGACTATAGTTCGAGTGTACACGGACGCGGCTTAACAGAAAAAGGACTGCTCCCATCAGCGGTGTGTACCGATTGCCATTCGACACATTTTATACTCAAGGAATCGGATGAACGATCCTCAGTCTATCCGAAGAACATTCCTGCTACATGCTCTTCATGCCATAAGGGAATCTATAATGATTATATCGCAAGTGACCATTCGATACTTAAGAGTGATAGTAAAACTAAATATCCTACCTGTGCCGACTGTCATACAGCTCATGATATTAGCGACATAACCCAGGATAAGTTTATGAGCCAGGTTACGACACAATGTGGTACCTGCCATGAAGATGTGGCCAAGACATATATGGATACCTACCATGGAAAGGCTTACCAGCTGGGTTACCTGAAGGCTGCCAAATGTTCCGACTGTCATGGCGCTCATAAAATCTACAGTGCAAATA